>CAXBWG010000008.1:0-17819 GCA_963979105.1 uncultured bacterium
ATCCTCAATATTTTTATGGACTTTCCAAAAGTGTGGGCCAACAACATATAAAAACTCACCACGATCAACAGAAAAACTAATATCATTTAAAGCCAAATGACCATTTGAAAACTTTTTAGTTAATTTTTTAATAGTAATCATTTTTGTATCAATTCCTGAATCAACTCAGCACGATTATTCCAATGAAAAACATCATTAAAAATAATAAATATCATAAATAAAAATAAACACAAAATAAATAGATTATTTAAGATAATCATAACTTTTTCAGGCAATGGTTTTTTTATTATTCCCTCTATACATAAAAACAAAATATGACCCCCGTCTAAAACAGGAATAGGAAATAAATTAATAACACCTAACATTATTGAAATAAACGCCATAATAGAAAAAAACTGAATAACATTTTGATTAAATTGATATGATGCAAACTGAACAATCCCAACAGGGCCAGATAAATCTTTAAACCCAACAGTTCCTGAAACTAGCATTTTTAAATTCAAAAAAACTTGAGAAATTGCATAAAAAGTCATATTGATTGATTCATTAATAGATAAAAATAATCCATAATCAGAACGTTTAACTTGTAATTTTATACCTAATCTATAAATACTATTATCGTCATCAAAAAAAGGAGTAACAAAATAATCTAAATACATCCCTTTACGTAAAATTTTAATTTTAAGCTCATCTGAAGACGCATGAATCTTTGAAACAAAATCTAAGCTTACATCTTTAATTACATTATCATTTAAACTAATTAATTTATCACCAGCTAAAAGGCCTTGCTCCATCGCAGGAGAATTAGAAATAACAGAATCAATAACAGGAATAACAGTCGGTTTTCCAACAAAAAAAACAATAGAAAAGAAAATAAAAAAACCTAAAATAATATTAAAAAACGAACCCGCAAACAAAGTTGCAAATCGGCTAAAAAAAGATGCATTTTGAAAATACAAAGACTCATCGATCGTCTCATCTGATTCATCCATGCCCGCTAATTTAACAAATCCACCAATAGGAAATAATCTTAAATTATAAAAAGTAGATTTAAATTTTGTACCGATTAACTTAGGCCCCATTCCAATACTAAATTCTAAAACTCCAATTTTACCTAATTTAGCAAAAAATAAATGCCCAAATTCATGAATAAAAATAATAACATTTAACATTAAAATTGTAATAAAAAAACTCATACTAGAATTGTAACTAAATTAAATAAATACTACCACCGAAATATTGATTTTTTTTATCTATGTGAAAAACATAAAAAAATTGATACTATTTAGTAAATGAATATTCCAAAATATAAAAGAGTTTTAATTAAACTAAGCGGTGAGGCTTTTAAAGGTGATCGAGAATACGGAATTGACCCTACTTTTTTAAATTATGTTGCTTTAGAAATTAAAAAAGCACATGAATTAAACACTGAAATTGCAATTGTTATCGGTGGAGGAAATATTTTTAGAGGATTAGCTGCAGCAGAAAATGGAATGAACAGAGTAACCGCAGACTATACTGGAATGCTAGCAACAATAATGAACGCTATTTCTCTACAAGATGCTCTTAAAAAAGTTAACCTAGATTCTAGAGTTCAATCTGCATTAGAAATTAAAGAAGTAGCTGAATCTTTTATTTTACAAAAATCAGTAAAGCATTTAGAAAAGAAACGCATTGTAATTTTTGCAGGAGGAACTGGAAATCCTTATTTCACAACAGACACAACAGCAGCTCTTCGCGCAGCTGAAATCAATGCAGATGCAATATTCAAAGCAACTCAAGTAAATGGCGTATATGATAAAGATCCAAAAAAACATGACTCCGCAACTAAATACGATTACATTTCATACCTCGATGTCCTAAAAAACAAATTAAAAATAATGGATTCAACAGCATTATCACTTAGCATGGACAATAATATTCCAATTATAGTTTTTAATTTAAATAAAAAAAATAGTATTAAAGAAGCAATACAAGGTAAAAAAATTGGCACACAAATTGGAGGCGAGTAAATTATGTCTAATATAAATAAAAAAATGGAAAAAACACTAACCGATTTACAACATAAAATACAAGGTTTAAGAACAAATAGAGCTAACCCTGATATGATTAAAAATATTCAAGTCAACTACTACGGAAGCTTTGTCCCCCTACATCAAGTAGCCAGCATATCTACACCAGAATCAACTTTATTTTCTCTAAATATTTTTGACCAAACCGCTGTAAAAGAAATAGAAAAAGCTATCATGCAATCCTCTTTAGGTTTAACCCCTCAAACAGAAGGAAATGTAATTAGGATTATCTTACCTGAATTAACACAAGAAAGACGAACAAAGTTAATAAAAATATTAAAACAAATGGGAGAAGAGTCTAAAATAGCTCTTAGAAATATCCGAAGAGACGCAATGGATACAATAAAAACAAAAGAAAAAAACAAAGAAATATCCGAAGATGAAGTAAAGTCAGAACAAGACAGTATTCAAAAAGCCACAGATTTATTTACAAAAAAAATTGATGAGACAACAAACGCAAAAGAAAAAGATCTACTTACAATTTAAATGAATACAAACAAAAATGACATCGAATCAGCTACCATTGATTTAGAAAAAAATTTAATTTCAAAAAAAATTCCAAATCACATAGCCATTATCATGGATGGCAATGGAAGATGGGCAAAAAAAAACAATAAAATTAGAACATATGGCCATATCGCTGGAGTAAAAACATTAAAAGAAATAATAGAATACAGCGTAAAAATTAATGTAAATTACTTAAGCGTTTACGCATTTTCATCTGAAAATTGGAAACGTCCCAAAAAAGAAGTAGAATTTTTATTAAAGCTTCTTAACGAACAAATCACATCTGAAACACACCGATCAAAAAAACAAGGTATTAGAGTTAGAATAATAGGTTCTAGAACAAATCTCGGGCCAAAAATAATTAAATCAATTAATCAAATTGAAGAAACAACAAAAGATTGTAATAAATTAAATTTAAATATTTTTATCAATTATGGAAGTAGAGAGGAACTCATAACCGCATTTAATTCTATTAACACCCAAAGTTTAAACCCTCCTATAACTGAAAAATTAATTTCACAACATTTATATACATCAGAGCTACCTGATCCGGACATATTAATAAGAACAAGTGGAGAAAAAAGAATTAGTAATTTTTTATTATGGCAACTTTCCTATACAGAATTATTTTTTTCAGATACTTTATGGCCCGATTTTAATAAGTACGAATTTTTAAAAATTATAATTAATTATCAACAACGACAGCGAAGATTTGGAGGTCTTTAATTAATGAACCTATCTACACGAATTCCCACCGCAATTATTTTAATCTCAATAGCTATTTTTGGAATTATTCAAGGTGGCCTATTCTTCTTTATAGGAATTAGCCTACTCTCATTTCTATGCCTCCATGAAATCTTAAAAATGAAACACCTATATATATATATTCCTTATACTATATTTTTATATGGTATTTTATTAGTTTTCTTATTTTTAACACAATTATCACAACAATATATATTTTGGAATTCCATTCCAATTATAACTATTAGTATTTTCATAGTACTACTATCTTTATTTGAAACAATTAATAAAAAAATAATTTCTTCCCAAAATAATTATATTCAAGGATTTACATCCACATTAAAAATTGGATTTTCTCTACCTTTTTTTATCTTAATTAGAAATTACCCTACTGGCATATCTCTGACTTTATTATTTATAATTATTATAGCTACTGTTGATAGCGCTTCCTATTTTAGCGGAAAATTTCTAGGTAAAACAAAATTAAGTTCAATAAGTCCAAATAAAACAATTGAAGGAACAATCGGAGGGATATCAACGACTCTTTTAAGTTCTATTTGCATAATCTGGCTATTAAATCTTAAATTTACCCCCTACTTTATACTAACTCTAATAATTATAATCTTAGCAATATATGGAGATCTTCATGAATCTCTACAAAAAAGAA
Organism: uncultured bacterium; assembly: GCA_963979105.1. GTDB lineage: Bacteria > Margulisbacteria > Marinamargulisbacteria > CAXBWG01. The sequence continues at coordinate 3,991 of CAXBWG010000008.1, forward strand.
AATTTAAGATAAAAGATAGCTCGTCTATTCTTCCAGGGCATGGAGGAATTTACGATAGATTAGATAGCTATATATTAGCACTTCCCATTACTTACTATTATTATCTTTGTTTTTTATAATGAAAAACATCAGCATATTAGGATCTACAGGATCTATTGGAACACAAACGCTTTCAATAGTGTCTCAAAACCCCCATTTATTTATTATTATTGGCTTATCTGCTGGTAACAACTTAGATCTATTAAAAAAACAAATACTGCAATTCAAACCTAAAATAGCGACAATAAGATCTAAAGAAAATTATACTAAACTATGCATATGGGCTAAAGAAAAAAAAATTAAAACAGAACTGTCTTATGGCGAAAAAGGAGTTAATGAAATTGCAAAATTAAAACAAGATTTAATTATAATTGCAATTGTTGGAAGCGCAGGAATAGCCCCTACATTTATTGCAATAAGCAATAAAACCACTATAGCTCTTGCATGCAAAGAAGCCTTAGTCTCAGCAGGCGACATTATTATAAAAAAAGCAAAAGAAACTAACACTAAAATTATCCCTATCGACTCAGAGCATGCAGCCATAAAACAATGTATAGGTATTGAACCAACTAATAATGTTCATAAAATCACATTAACAGCTTCCGGAGGCCCCTTATGGAATAGTGAAAGAGAAATCTTTAACTCAATTACCCCAGCTCAAGCACTAGCGCATCCAAATTGGGATATGGGAGGGAAAATCTCTATAGATAGCGCAACAATGGTAAATAAAGGACTTGAAATAATAGAAGCCCATCACTTATTTGAAATAGATTACTCAAAATTAAAAGTGGTGGTTCACAAGCAAAGTATAGTTCATTCATTTGTAGAATATATAGATGGAAACATTTTAGCACACCTATCCCCTACTGATATGGCATTTCCTATTCAATATGCACTTACATACCCACAAAAATTACCAAGCCCTAAAAAGAGACTCTCCATTCAAGAGATTTCAAAATTAACCTTTGAAGAACCAAATAATAATAAATTTCCATTACTTAAAACGGCTATTGAATGCGGCAAATTAAAAAATAGCTATCCAATTGTATTTAATACAGCAAATGAATTATTCGTAAACTTATTCTTAAAAGAAAAAATAAGCTTTTTAGATATTGAAAAACACATATTAACAACAATTGATAACTTCAATCATATAAACGTAACTACAATAGAAGATGTAATCGAAATAGATAAAGAAATTAAAAATGAAATCATACAAAATTTTAAATAGCATTAATAATTGCATTAAGTTAAATAAAGCATGTTACTTAAACCCTAAACTTTGTCAGTATTTGGTGCAAACCTATGAAAGCATTAATGACATAATCGAAAATATAACGCATATAAAAGAAAAATTTAAAATTAACATAGATAAATTTATATCCAACTTAAATTCAAACATAGAAAATGAACTTATGTACATAAAAAACAATAACATACAGATACTAACTATAAACTCTAAAGAGTACCCTAAATATTTAAAAGAAATTATAAATTATCCATTAATATTATTTACAAAAGGAAACATAGAGTGCCTTGAAAAACCATTATTTAGCATTGTCGGAACTAGAAACCCAAGTGAATACGCATCTATAACAACCGGCAGTTTTACAGCTAGCCTTTCAAATTATTTTGGTATAGTAGCGGGCTTAGCAATTGGGATAGACACCGTAGCCCATCAAAGTTGCATAAATCAAAGTAATTTCACAATAGCTGTACTAGCACACGGAATAGATTCAATATATCCTAAAAAAAACACAACACTTGCAGATAAAATTATAAACTCTAAAGGGTTACTCATATCCGAATTTCCATTATTTTCAACTCCTGAAAAATTTCATTTTCCACAACGAAACAGAATCATAAGTGGTTTATCACAAGGTTTACTTCTTTCTGAGGCAGCAATTAAAAGTGGATCTATGATAACTGCAAATTTTGCAATTGAACAAAACAGAGAAATATTTGCACTTCCAGGAAATATTACAAATAAAAATGCAGAAGGACCAATTCATTTAATCCAACAAGGCGCAAAATGCGTATTTAATGCAAATGATATTTTTGAGGAATTTAATCTCTCAAACCCACATATAAAAACTGAATCCGAAGAAATAAAACAAAAATCAAACTTAAATTTCAATTTTACAGAAAACACAATATTATCATGCTTAAACACCAGCCTACATATAGATGAAATACAAAAAAAAACACAGTTAGAATTACACACCATTCTACATACGTTAACTTTTTTAGAAATAAAATCAGCAATCAAAAAGATATCTGCTAATACCTATATAAAAACATGAAACAAAAATATAGAGTTTTTTTAGCAAATAAAAATAAAAAACTAAAAAAAATATATCTACAATTTAAAACAGATTCAATCCCAGTAATAAAAATGAAACAATCCCATTCAAATAACATTCAAAAGATTATCCACCCTCCTACTAAACAATTAACATCCATAACAAATACCGATGCCGTTTATACCTCATTACCAAACATCGCATTAACTGTAAAATTTGCAGATTGCATGCCGTTAATAATTCATCATCCAAAAAAAATAGCCTGTGTTATACATGCAGGAAGAGTAGGAACTCAAAAAAAAATAGTAAAAAAAACATTACAAAAATTAATTTCAGAATTGAATACTACTGAAAATTATGAAATTTATATTGGGGCTCATCTATGCAAACAATGTCATGAAATTAATTCAGAAAAAAAAATTCATTACAATTTATATAATGAAAATTTACTGCAAATTAAATCCGTATTAAACCTAACCAAAAACTCACTAAAAACAAATAACGAATGCACTAAATGCGGAACAAATTTTTATTCATATCGCGGAGATAAAAAGACAAAAAAAAGAAACTTTTTATTCTGCATGATTTCATAAAACATATTCTTTATATGAATAAAATATAGGACTTAATCAAAAATTATGTTATAAATTTCAAATGACTAGACAATTAAAAGAAACAAAATATATATTTATAACTGGAGGCGTTACATCCTCATTAGGCAAAGGTATAGTTGGTGCATCTTTAGGGGTATTATTAAAAGCTCAAGGATTTAAAGTAACACTTCAGAAATTCGATCCTTATTTAAACCTAGACCCTGGTACAATGAGCCCTTATCAACATGGAGAAGTGTTTGTAACAGAAGATGGTTGTGAAACAGATCTTGATTTAGGCCATTATGAAAGATTTATCGATACAAATCTAAGTAGAGTTAACAATATTACATCTGGAATGATATTTTCAGATGTACTCGCAAAAGAACGAAGAGGAGACTATTTAGGTAATACCGTCCAAATTATACCTCATGTAACAAATGAAATAAAAAAACATATTTTTGCAGCAAACAAATCAAACGAATTTGATATTATAATTACTGAAGTTGGAGGCACTATAGGTGATATTGAAAGCCTTCCATTTTTAGAAGCTATTAGACAATTTCAATTCAAAAACAAACCAAATTGCATGCATATTCACCTAACCCTCATTCCATATTTAGAATCATCAGGAGAATTTAAAACAAAACCTACTCAACACAGTGTAAAAGAGCTTAGAACAATTGGAATTAAATCAGATATTATTATTTGCAGATCACATACACCTTTTCCTGGACCCCTAAAAGACAAAATAGCACTGTTTTGTGACGTTGAATCTGAAGAAGTAATAATGTGTCCTGATGCACCTAGTATTTATAATGTCCCTTTAATTTTAGAGAAAGAAAAAATACTCAATACAATTTCAAAAAAACTTAACTTTAAACAACAAAAAAGCAACTTAGAAGAATGGAAAAAATATATAAATATTATTCAAAATGATACTAAGCCAAAATTAGAAATTGCCTTAGTAGGTAAATACACATCTCTTTCAGATTCATATCTAAGTGTATCTGAGGCAATAAACCATGCAGCTGCTGCAAATTTCTGCGATACAAAAATAACTTATATAAATAGTGAAAAATTAAATGGTTCAAATATTGAATCTACTCTTAAAAATTTTAAGGGCATTTTAATTCCAGGTGGTTTTGGAGATAGAGGAATAGAAGGAAAAATTGAAGCAGCGAAATATGCAAGAGAAAATAACATTCCATTTTTAGGACTTTGTTTAGGAATGCACATAGCCATTATTGAATTTGCACGAAATATATTAAAATTAGAATCTGCTCATAGTACAGAATTTAATCAAAATACAGACTACCCAGTAATTGACTTCTTACCTCAACAAAGACAAATACATCAGAAGGGTGGAACAATGAGATTAGGCTCATATCCATGCATTGTTGAAAAAAACACAAACTTATTTAATGCATACAAAACAGAAAAAATAAATGAACGACATCGACATAGATATGAGTTTAACAATACGTTTAAACACACATTCGAAAAAAATGGTGGTGTTTTTTCTGGACTTTCTCCAGATGGAAATCTTGTAGAAGTTTTTGAACTAACTAATCATAAATGGTATTTAGCCTGTCAATTTCATCCAGAATTCAAATCCAGACCCTATAAAGCACATCCTTTATTTTTAAAGTTTATAAAAGCAGCTTTAGACTAAGTTAAAATAGAAACATTCTTAATTTCTCTTGCGTTAATATTATAAAGAGAAATCTTGTAATTTAAAATTCGTGTAGTAGTATCTAGTTTTCGAGCCGTCAACGAAATATTTCCTTTAGACTTTTTTAATACTTCAAAAATAATATCTTTTTCAAAAGACTCCACTAATTGCTTCAAAGAACCATCTGTTCTCATCGAATAAGAAGCACTTACTTCTACAGATTGCAAAGAAGGAGGTAAATGATTCAATAATAGAGTATCGTCATTACATAAAATAATAGCTCTTTCAATACAATTTTGTAATTCTCTAACATTTCCAGGCCACTGGTAAGTAGTTAAAACATTAATTACAGAAGAAGAAATTTTATTAATTTTTTTATTATTTTCTTTAGAATATTTCTCTAAAAAAGTCTCTGCTAAAATCAAAATATCTGAAGTTCTATCTCTTAAAGGCGGTAAATGAATAGGAAAAACGCTTAATCTATAATAAAAATCTTCTCTAATAGATTTATCCTCTAACGCTTTTTCCAAATCTTTATTTGTGGCAGCAATTAATCGAACATCCACATTAATTGAATTAACGTCCCCAATTTTAGTAATTTCTTTATCTTGCAAAACTCTCAATAACTTAACCTGCAATGAAGGAGTTAACTCACCAACTTCATCTAAAAAAACAGTTCCTCCATTAGCCGCTTCAAACTTACCCATTTTAGTTTCAATCGCATCCGTAAAAGCCCCTTTTTTATGTCCAAAAAGCTCAGATTCAATTAATGCCTCAGGAATGGCACCACAATTAATTCTAATAAACGGTTTATCAGATCTATTACTTAAATAATGTATAGCATGAGCAACTAACTCCTTTCCCGTGCCACTTTCACCACGAATTAAAACACTAGCATTGGTGTCTGAAACTTGCCTTATACTATCAAACACTTTAATCATAGCTCCACTTTTACCAATCATATTAGTAATTTTATATTTTTCTTCTAATTCACTTTTTAAAATAATATTTTCATGTCGTAACGCTTCTTTTTCTACATCTAACAATTTTTTCAATCTCAACTCTTGAGCAATCATCAAGGAAACAATACCCAAAAGCTTAATTATATTTTGTAATTGCTCATCACTGAAAAAAGGTATATCAACACTTAAAGTTCCAAAACTTTCATTCCCTAATATAAGAGGAATACAAATAAATGATTCTTCTGATAAGCTTTCTGAATCTCCAAAATAAGCAGTATCGTGATCTAAATGAGGAATAATTAAAGGCTTACCTGAATTTAATACCTTAGAGGTAACAACCTCCCATTTTTGAAAATTACTCGTCTCAATATCATCTGGATTTAACCCATATGAAACTTTAATTTTTAATCGATTTGTTGCAGGATCTAAGATAGTAAGTATTGCCTTCATAAAACCAAATTTAGAATTAAATAATTCAAATATAGAACTTAACGACTCTTGCAGATTTAAAGATGAGCTTAAAGTATTCGATATCTCATGTAAAAAAGTAAATTCATTTGACTCAAAAATATTTGAAGTTTCAACCATAGAGTACAAATGTTACAATTTTGTATAAAAATTGTCAAATTAACAAACTAAAAACATAATAAATATAATTTAAAAGATAATTACATTGACAATAATCTATTAAATTTATTAAAATAAAATTCTAAAATAAATTTAAAAAGAGAAAAAAATGGCAGTACCAAAAAGAAGAAGATCAAAAGCAAGAAAAAGAACACATAAATCCCTATGGAAAATAAGCATACCTAGCACAGTAAAGTGTACAAACTGCGGAAACTTACGCATGTTACACAATGCTTGTACAGAATGCGGGTTTTATAAAGGCAAACAAGTACTAACAGTTAAAGAAAAAAAGTCAGACACTTCGTCTGAAAAAAAATAAACTGAAAAAAAGGGATTCAAATTGTCTAAAATCGTATTAGATGCAATGGGGGGCGATTATTATCCCGATGTTAATATAAACGCAGCTATTCTAGCCGTTAAAGAGCTAGATATTGATATTATTTTAGTTGGAAACGAAAAAATATTAAACGAAAAGATTAATACTATAGAAAATTTCCCTTCACATAAAATAACTATTGTTCATGCAGAAGAAGTAATTACAATGACAGATTCTCCAACAAAGTCATTTAGAAAAAAGAAAAATTCTTCAGTCCACATAGGATTGCAACTTGTATCAGATAAAAAAGCAGATGGATTTGTATCTGCAGGCAACACAGGAGCTGTACTTACAGCATCTACTTTTATATTAGGTAGAATAGAAGGTGTAGAACGACCTGTGCTATCTGCCGTAATCCCCTCTGAAAAAAAATCCTTTGTTATGCTTGATATGGGATCAAACATTGATTGCAAGCCAATACATTTAGTTCAATTTGCAATAATGGGAAGTTGTTTTTCAAAAGAAATCCTACATACCCCTACTCCGAGGCTTGGTCTTTTAAATATTGGAGAGGAAAAAGAAAAAGGAAATACTTTAACACAACAAACATATGAATTACTATCTCAAACAAAATTGAATTTTATTGGAAATGTCGAAGGAAAAGATCTTACAAAAGGAAATTGTGATGTCGTAGTTTGCGATGGATTTGTTGGCAATAACTTACTAAAATTTGGAGAAGGAATCTCTAAACTATTTAGAAGCTTTTTTAAAGAAGAAGCTAAAAAATCAATATTATCATTAATTGGTCTATTATTTTTAAAACCTGCATTTAAACGATTTCAAAAAAAATTCGACTACGATGCCTACGGCGGCGCTCACTTTTTGGGGGTTAATGGAATAAGTATAATTGCACATGGAAGCGCATCAGAAATTGCAATTAAAAATGCAATAAATGTTGCACACCAGGCAAAGCAAAGTAACATGGTTTCAAAAATCCATGACTCTCTTCAAAATTCAGAATTATCAAATCTATCAAATGTAATCACAAATGGGAGCTAAAATTACAGGAATCGGGCATTATGCGCCTGAAACCGTAATAACAAATCAATACTTTATTGATAAAGGACTAGATACAACTAATGAATGGATTGTAGAAAGAACAGGAATTCATGAACGACGATTTTCAAACCAAAATGAAGGCAGCTCTGAACTAAGCTTTAACGCAGCAATAAAATGCTTAAAAAATGCTAAATTAAACCCAAAAGATTTGGATCTAATTATAGTAGCCACATCAACACCAGATCATTTATCTTTTCCATCTACAGCATGTATATTACAAAGCAAATTAAAATGTAATACGATTCCAGCATTTGACCTTTCTGCAGCTTGTTCTGGATTTTGTTTTGCGTTATCAACAGCAGAAAATTATCTTTTAAACGATAATTACAAAAATATTTTAGTTGTAGGTGCAGATTGCCTTTCGAGTATTACAAATCATAACGACAGAAAAACAGCAATATTATTTGGAGATGGCGCAGGAGCGGTAATATTATCAAAAGCTGAATCAAAAAAAACAGGAATAATATATTCAAAAATGCATTCAGATGGAACGTACAAAGATATTTTGAAAGTCCCTGAAGGGGGATCTAAATTTCCAATCAATAAAGATGTAACAAAAAAAGAATCACATTATATACAAATGGACGGAAAAGCTGTATTTAAGAGTGCAATAAACACAACAGTTCCTTCCATAAAAGAAGCGCTTAAACATGTAAGCTTAACAGCAAATGACATTTCTTATTTAATTTGTCATCAAGCAAATAAACGAATCATTGATAACATCGCCAAAAAATTAAATATAGAGTCTGAAAAAGTAATAATAAATTTAAATAAATATGGAAATACATCCGCTGCATCTATTCCGCTTGCAATGTCAGAGTTTAACGAAAAAGTAGGATTCAAAAAAGGAGATATATTAGTATTAGTAGGCTTTGGTGCAGGATTTACATGGGGTGTAAATATTATAATTTGGGAATAATATAATTTACAAAATAATTAAATCTGATAGTATATTATTTAACTTCCTATGAAATTAAAAAATAAAAACATTATAATTACTGGATCTACTAGAGGTATCGGGAAAGAACTAGCATTAAGCTGTTTAAAAAACGAAGCCAATATTATAATTCATGGAACTAATCAAGAAAAAGTTAATAATTTAGTTAATGAGTTAAAAGAAAAATACAATTCCAAAATTTTCGGATTTGCATGTGACATTTCTAACAATGAAGACTGCATTAATTTTTTAAAAAGAAGTATTGAATCGTTAGAGAAAATAGATATATTAATCAATAACGCAGGTATAACTGCAGATAACTTATTATTAAGAATGAAAGAAGAACAATGGACAAACGTAATAAATACTAATTTAAATTCAGTATTTTTTCTGACAAAAGGAATAAGTAGACACTTTTTAAAAAACAAAAAAGGTAAAATTATAAATATTTCATCTGTAGTAGGTATTATGGGTAATGCGGGGCAATCAAATTATGCAGCATCTAAAGCAGGTATTATAGGATTTACTAAATCAGTAGCTAAAGAATTAGGACCAAAAGGTATTACATGTAATGCTGTAGCTCCTGGTTTTATTTCCACAGATATGATTAAATCTTTACCAGATGAATATATTAATAATATAATAGATTCCATACCTATAAAAAGATTAGGTACTACCGATGATGTTTCTGACATTGTTATGTTCTTAGCCTCTGATAAAGCTAACTACATAACAGGTCAAACAATATCAGTAGACGGCGGAATGAATATGTAATGAATTTAGGAGGACAAAATGACATTAACACAAGAAGAAGTATATGAAAAAGTTAAAAATGTAATAGTAGAACAATTAGGTGTATCAGAAGATATAGTAAATATGGAAGCATCATACACAGACGATTTAGGTGCAGATTCATTAGATACAGTAGAGCTAGTTATGGCACTTGAAGAAGAATTCGGAACAGAAATTGCAGATGAAGATGCTGAAAAATTAACAACAGTTAAAAAAACAGTAGATTTCATAAAAGAACAAAATTAAGTAATTTCAATGACTAAAAAAAGAGTAGTCGTAACAGGATACGGTACAGTAAATCCTTGCGGAAATTCTGTAGAAGAATTTTGGAATTCATTAGCAACATCAAAATCAGGAATAACAAATATTACAAGTTTTGATGTTTCTAAATACACAACACGTTTTGGTGGAAGCATACAAAACTTTCAACCTGAATTGTATTTAGATAAAAAAGAAATAAGACGTTGTTCTAAATTTATATTATATGGATATGCAGCAGCAATAGAAGCCGTTAAAATGTCTGGTTTAGATATTCCCTCAGATGCAGAAAACATAGGAGTTGAAATAGGATCTGGAATAGGCGGAATAGATGTACTAGAAAAAATGACGATAGAATTACATACAAAAGGACCCTCACGAGTAAGTCCATTCACTGTTCCAATGATGATAATAGATATGGTTTCAGGATTTATATCTATAAAAACAGGAGCAAAAGGACACAACGCATCTAGCGTTTCTGCGTGCGCATCAGCAAACCATGCAATGGGAAATTCCTTTCGATTAATACAAAATGGTAAAGCAAATGCAATAATAACCGGAGGAGCAGAATCAGCACTATGTCCAATAGGACTAGCTAGTTTTTGTGCCGCAAAATCATTATCTCAGGATAACGACAACATAACAACTGCATCAAAACCATTTGATTTAAATAGATCAGGCTTTGTAATGGGAGAAGGCGCAGGTATTTTAATATTTGAAGAATTAGAATATGCAAAAGCAAGAGGAGCTAATATACTTGCAGAAGTAATAGGGTTTGGATCAACGGGGGATGCCTACCACATAACAGCACCAGCACCCGAAGGCGAAGGTGCAGCACGTGCAATTAAAGAAGCAATCAAAGATGCAGGAATAAATGCAAATCAAATAGATTACATTAATGCCCATGGTACATCGACATTAAAAAATGATGTAAACGAAACTAAAGCGATTAAATCAGCATTAGGAGATCATGCTTACAAAACTAAAGTAAGTTCAACAAAGTCTATGACAGGTCACTTATTAGGAGCTGCAGCAGGAATTGAGATGATTGCCTCACTACTAGCTATAAAACACAATAAAGTTCCACCAACGATAAATTATACAACACCAGATCCAGAGTGTGATTTAGACTATGTACCAAATAAAATGCAAGATGCAAAAGTAGATATAATAATGTCAAACTCACTAGGTTTTGGTGGACACAACGCAATTATATTAGCAAAAAGATATACAAGCTAATAGCGAATGATTGCAGGAATAGACGAAGCAGGCAGAGGCGCATTAGCCGGGCCTGTTGTATCTGCATTAGTAATTTTTGATACAACTATAGATAAGTCCCAATTTAAAGATTCTAAAACTCTTACCCATCAACAAAGAATTAAAAAATATCATCTGTTAAAAAACAGCAACAGTATAATAAAGTTTTCTATAGTTAATAATAAAGAAATAGATAAAACAAATATTTTAAAAGCAACTTTAAAAAGCATGAAAAACTGTATACTTAAATTGAAAAAAGAAAATATTAAACCAGAATCAATAATTATTGATGGAAATAAAAAACCTGATGTAAACGGATACAACATTTCATATTGTATAAAAGGAGATAAATTAATTCCAGAAATATCCGCAGCCTCAATTTTAGCAAAAGTAATAAGAGATAAAATTATGATTAAATATTCAAATTATTATAAAGAACACAACTTTGATAAACATAAAGGTTATGGGACCTCCTTGCACTATGAATCTATACAAAAATATGGACTAACAAAACTACATAGAAAAACATTTAATACATCTCAACAACTAAAATTATTCAAATGAATAAAAGAAAAATAGGACAAAATGGTGAAATTAAAGTTATAGAGTTTCTTAATAAGCATAAATTTAACATATTAAAGCATAATTATTATTGCAAATACGGAGAAATTGATATTATAGCAATCAAAAATTACGAATACTATTTTATAGAAGTAAAATCAGTATCTACCCAATTTATAAACCCTATATATAAATTAAATTCAAAGAAAAAAGAGAGGATTTACAAATCATCATTAGATTTCTTATCTAAAATAAAATATAAAAATGAAAACATACTCTATTACTTTTTTATAGAACATAAAAACCAAATAAGTTATTATAGTTTTAATATAGATACACAATACACACTATGAAAAAAGCAAATATAAACAACGAATCAAGATTAAAATATTTAAAAAAAGTATATAAATTAAATAAAGATCTATTGTTTTCAATAAATTCCCTTTTAAATAAAGATAATATAGATGATCAAAAAACTATAGATATCATTTCCTTGTTAAAAGGTGGGGTATCAAAAATAAATAGTGGAAAAAATTTAGAATTAATTTACAATCTACATCAAAAAATATTAATAAAGTCAAAAATAACTCCAGAAATCAACAAAGTTTTATTTGTTAACTTTTTGACAATGTACAATTCTTTATCACATAGAAAAAAAAATAAAATAAAATTTGAGCGAAAACTACTACTTTTAATCGAATATTACTTAATGATTGAACAAGATATAATATTATCACAACAAATTGAATTTATTATTTATATAAGTCATGAATTAATTAATAATCATAAAAATTCATCAATTTTTCAATTTGGATTTTTATATCTAAAAATTTCTGAAATATTACACAAAAGAAAACTTACATACAAATTTAGAAACGAACTAACCGAAATAAAAAATATAATTAGCCTTAATATACCAAATAATAGTAAAGGAAAAGAATTAAATACCCTATTGGATAAAAAGTATTAAAATAACTAAAGGCTAATTCTTAACTCTTAATTTAGCTTCAGATTCTAATATTAATTTTCTATACTTTTCTTTAGATTTATATTCTTTTTCTGAATTATAACTAGATGTAAACTTTGAAATAGATTCCTTAACAGAATCTATTTCAATATCATCAGCATTTAACAATTGATCGGTAAAAATTAAGGCCTTATTAGAAGTAATAGATAAAACGCCACTTCTAATAAATACTTTAGTTAACTTTTCACCTTGAACATATTCTAAATCTGTACTTTCAAGTAAAATAATGGAATCCGTATGACTAGGATATACACCAATTTCTCCAGTACTTGAAATACACTTAAAAAAATTAACTTCCTCAGAAAATAAATTCCCTTCGTGAGAAATAATATTTAAAACAATCGTATCATTCATAAATTAATCCTTAAAAGCCTTAGCCTTTTCTAAAACATCTTCAATTGAACCCGCATATGCAAAGGCTTGCTCAGGGATATCATCGTATTTACCCTCAATAATACCTTTAAATCCAGAAATAGTGTCTTCTTTAGAAACATATTTACCTTTAATCCCAGTAAATTGTTCACCTACAAAGAATGGTTGAGAAAAGAACTTTTGAACTTTTCTAGCTCTAAATACAGTTACTTTATCATCTTCTGATAATTCATCCATACCAAGTATTTTAATAATATCTTGAAGTTCTTTATATTTTTGTAAAACTGATTTCACTCTATTAGCTACATCTAAATGTTCTTCACCTATAATTCTAGGATCTAAAATTGTGGATGTAGAAGATAAAGGATCAACAGCTGGATAAATACCAGCAGATGCAATTTCTCTAGATAAAACAGTCGTTGAATCTAAATGTGAAAACGTTGTAGCTGGAGCAGGATCCGTTAAATCATCTGCAGGAACATAAACAGCTTGAACAGAAGTAATAGAACCTTTATTAGTTGATGTAATTCTATCTTGAAGTTCACCCAAATCAGTTCCAAGTGTAGGCTGATATCCAACAGCAGATGGCATACGACCTAATAAGGCACTTACCTCAGCACCGGCTTGAACAAATCTAAATATATTATCAATAAATAAAAGAACATCTTTACCCTCATGGTCTCTAAAATACTCAGCTAAAGTTAACCCTGTCATCCCAACTCTAAATCTTGCTCCAGGAGGCTCATTCATTTGACCGTAAACTAATGAAGTCTTATCTAGAACACCCGATTCCTTCATTTCAAGCCATAAATCATTACCTTCACGAGTTCTTTCTCCAACACCAGTAAATACAGAATATCCGCCATGCTCCATAGCGATATTACGAATTAATTCCATAATTAAAACAGTTTTACCAACACCTGCACCACCAAAAAGACCAACTTTTCCTCCAACAGGATATGGGGCTAATAAATCCACCACTTTAATTCCGGTT
>CAXBWG010000009.1:0-17374 GCA_963979105.1 uncultured bacterium
CCCCGCCACATAATACAGCTTGTTCTCCAAATAAATCTGTTTCACATTCATCTTTAAATGTTGTTTCTATAATTCCTGATCTTCCACCACCCACACCAGATGCCCATGCAAGAGCTAACTCTTTTGCATTTCCGCTAGCGTTTTTTGCTACGGCGATAAGACACGGAACACCAGCTCCTTTAAGATATTCGCTTCTTACTGTATGGCCAGGACCTTTAGGCGCCGTCATAAAAATATCTAAATCTTTTCTTGGGTGAATTAAATTGAAATGAATATTTAGCCCATGTGCAAAAGCAATGGCTGCATTTGGTTTAATGTTATCTTCAACTGCATTATAAATATCTGCTTGAAATTCGTCTGGAACTAACATCATAATTATATCTGCATTTCGAACTGCTTCTGCTGGTTCTGCTACATCAAATCCCGCCTGCTCTGCTCTAGCAGATGAGCTTGAGTCTGCTCTTAACCCAATAGTTATATTTTCTATACCGCTATCTTTAAGGTTTAGTGCATGTGCATGACCTTGGCTTCCATAGCCTAAAATAGTTATATTTTTTGTTTTTAATAGCTCTAGATTACAATCTTTATCATAAAATATATTTAAACTCATTTTATCTCCTTTAAATGGTGCTGCAATTATTTTATCGCATTAATATACAATATAAGTTCGTATTTTTAAATAAAATATGTAAAAAGATATGTTTTTATTACTTAAACTATTTTAATTTATTGTTAATACTATTATTATTTCTTTTTATTTTTTGGAGTTGAATTTTGTGGGATTGTTAAGATTTGTAAATAGTAGTCAATTTATTTGTAGAAAATATTCACAAAGTTTGGTTGCTCAAAGACGTATAGTGGGTGTTAATGAAAATATTTATAAAAAAATAGCAGTTAATCAACTTTTAGCATTTAAACAGGTGTATGAGTTAAATAAACAAAAAATTGATTCTTTTAATTTGGTTGCTAGTTGTCGTACACGAGATGTATTTAGAGAGGTTCGTCAATCAACAACAGTTCATAATTCATTAGAGTTAATTAATCAGCTACAAGCTACAGATATTGAAGTTGGGTCTTTTTTAGCTCATCATGATTCATCTAAAATGTTAACAGGGATTAATTTGTTGTTAAAGCGTGTTGAGGATACTGAATCAGATTTAAAATGTTTGATTTCTCCTGAAAATAAAGGGAAGACATTTTCAGCGCTTATTGGGATTCCTAAAAAAGATCCTTTTCGTTATTTAAAGAAGTTTGATTTATTATTAGAAAATGCAAGTAAATATAATATATGTTTAAAGCCTGCTTTTTTTATGTCTGCAGATAATGAGTATTCTTTAAAAAATCAAAATATGTCTTCTATTCAAGTTCTAGATTTACATTCTAAAGTGTTTGATTCTTTCAAAGAAAATCAGTTAAAGACTGATTTGAAAAATAGTATTTTGTATATTTCAATGCCCTCATCTGATTTGGACATGACAGCTAATATGATTAAAGCGTTTCCAGGATTAGTTTCTTTTGGAGATACATTTGGGTCAATGACTAAAGCTGATTTGAATTTGCTTACCGATAAATTAAAACAGTTTGATTTTAAAATGTCGAATGTATCGTTACATTTACATGGGAATCCAGGACTTAGTTTAGACGAAGATGTAACTCGAATGTTTGAATTGTTATTACAATTTTTTTCCAATAAAGGGTCTGTTATTGATGGAAATAATTTACCGATGGGATTTAAAAATCAACTTTCGGGAAGTTCTTCACAGTTTGAGCGTTCAGGAAATATGTCGGTTCGACTTTTAACACAAGTGTTAGTTAGTTTAAATATAGGTGATTTTGAGTCTCATGTAGAAACGTATTCTAAGTTGTTGTATTTACAGGAGATCACTAATAGTACAGATTTGTTTGAAGGTGAATTTGCAAATTTATTTCATGATGTTTTGCAATCGTATTAATTTGTTTTCGAGTTTAAATGTTTGATGAAAATCTTTTTTTATGTAAGACTTAACTAACTAATTAAGTGGATTTATTATGAAAAAAATAAAAAAAAATAAATCAGGATCTATGCCGTCGTTAACTATAGAGGGTAAGCGCCAGATTATAAAAGATGCAGTGAGAGAGTTGGGTGAATCTAACGTTACTGCTTGGATGCAGTCTAAAAATATTGAATCACTTAAATATTTTACAGATCATGTTCGTAAGTATGGACCTAAATATTTTAGAGAACTGTATAATCTTTCCAAAATGAGTTAAACAGGGTACTGTTTATTCTAAAATTAGTTGAAGGATAATTAGTATGTCAATTATAAATGATCAAGTAGTTTCGATTCATTATACGTTAAAAAATGATAATGAAGATATTATAGACACTTCTGAAGGTAAACCCCCATTAGATTTTATTTTTGGAAAAGGAACTGTTATAAAAGGGCTTGAAAAAGCATTAGCAGATAAAAATGTTGGAGATTCTTTTAATGTAAGTATACCACCTGAAGATGCTTATGGATTTGAGTTAATGGAAAATATTAAGACTGTACCTAGATCACAATTTGAAGATCCAGAATCTGTTAAAATAGGCACACGATTTCAAATAGAAAGCGGTGCTGTTGCAGTTGTAACAAATGCAGATGATAGTTCTGTTAGTTTAGATTTGAATCATCCTTTAGCAGGTCAAACTTTGCATTTTGATATTTCAGTAGAAGATCTCCGTGATGCTACTACGAAAGAATTAGAACATGGTCATGTGCATGGGCCAGAGTCAACTTGTTCTTAACTATTTATAGTTAATTTAGGTTAATTTTTTTTTAAAGATTTTTCTTTAACTATAATTTTGATAAGTAGTTTTTTAATTTCGAAAACTCTTTATTTTGAGCAATACTCAATGGGGTTTTGCCATCTAAGGTAGTTTCTTTGTAACTCATGTTGTAATCTTCAATACTTATTTGAATAAGTTCAACTAGATTTAGTTCGCATAATATATGGATTAACTTTGTTTGATTATCATCAATGTCATTATTTATTTCATTTCTTAAATGAAATGCAACTATAAGATCTTTGCATGCTTTTATTTTGTCATCATCTTTATGTATGCTTTTAAGGGTTAGTGCTGCAAAGAATACATCTTGAGATTTTAAGATGGTTAAAAAGTCTTCATATGTCATGTTTTTAGTGTTAAACGGAGTATATTGAATGTTGTTTTTTTGTAAGTCATCTTTAAAATGGTCTGTATCTCTACAAAAAGGACAAGGTGGTTCTTTTTTGTTTCTTAAATATTGATTTGTGTATTGTAATATAAATTCTTTTGAAACTTCTTCGTTTGTGCAGGTAAGCGTCATGGATGGTATCTTATTTAGATCCTTACCTGTTAAATGACACTCTTTTGTCCTTAATGCAGCTTTTTTTCTTTTTTTAAACATTTTTTTTTAATTTTTTTGAAAAAATGTTTAATGTCTTTTAGTTTTGGGTATTAGTTAATTATAAAAATTTGTTAATGTCGAAAATAATTATATAAACTAATAGGAGGGGGACATGGGACCAGGGGCTGTAAGTGGTGGACAAATTCCTAGAAGAGTTACTTTTGGAGGACGTCGTTCTGCTGTAACTTTTGAAAGTTTAACTGCTGAAATTAATAAAGTTGTGGATAACAAGCAATACAGAACTACAGAAAAAAGAATCAAGGCTATAAAAACTTTAATCCAAGAGTATGTTGATGTAAAAGGAACAGAAAATAAACCTAAATTACATAAAACTATAAAGTGTTGTATGAAACTTAAAGATCGGCAGGACCTTGTTGGAAAGGCAGCCAAAAGTTTTGGGCTGGAAATGATTCAAGGGTTTAATGATGAACGTAAAGGAATAATAAATTGTGTTAAAGATAATTTAATAAATTTAACCAATTATAACACCAATGCAAAAGAACAAACAAAACTTAGCAGTGCTAAAATACTTTTGTATGATCCTAAAAATAAAAAATGTAATACATTAACACCTGAGAAAAAGAAAGAAATTAAAGCTGGTCTTGATAAAAAAATAACTGATTTAAAAGCAAATGCAACTTCAATAAAAAAACAAATGAATAGTATTCAAAGAGATGTCGCAATTAAAGTAAAAGATTTTCAAAATAAATATGGTGTTCCACATGATAACAAAATAGATCTTCCTAATTTTGAATAACTTAAAATGTTTGATTTTTTATTGTTATAATATTATGTGATTTCAAATTATTGTAATTCACTGATTTAAAGTTTCTGGAGGTTTTGGAAAACCTAATTTGTAAGTTTTGGTTTAAATGATGTTTGAGTTATAAATTACTTAAATAGGTAGCAAGCTCAATAAAATTATTTTCTGTTGCAATACTTAAGGCTGTATCACCAAATTTGTTGGTAGTGTTACGTTGCATATTAAACCTATTAACGCATAGCTCGATAAGTTTTTTTTGGTTGTGTGTTGCAAGGGTATGAATAAGCGTGTTTTCTTGATCATCGATGTGTGAGTGCAGTTGATTATGATTAATAAAAGAAAGTACTAGTAACTTAAGCGCTTCAGACTTTTCAGCTTCATTTTTAATTTTATTTAGAGTGAGTGCTGCAAAATAAATATCTTTACTTAAAAGTATGTTTTTAAAATTGCTTATTGAAAAATTGTCGATGGTGTAGGTTTTTGCAGAAAGAGCTTGGGTTTTTAAATCTTGTTTAAAATGGATGGTTTGTTTGCAGAAAGGACAAGGAGGTTCTTCTTGGCGCCTTAAAAAATCGTTTTTGTATTGTTCTATAAACCCTTTGGATACTATTTCGTCATTACAAGAAATTTTAAATGTCTTAATTTTATTAAGATTATCTCCGGAAAGAATGCATATTAAATCCTCTTTTTTTGAGGACGCTGTTAATGTATCCCTGCTTGATTCAAATAATTTCTTCTTAAAACCAAATTGGCTTTCAGGACTAGTTAGCATTTCTTCTAATTCTTTTATCGTTATAGTGTTTATATTTCCTGTCGTTTCAAAGTGGGATCTCTTAGCAGAGGGATTGGACTTTTTATCAAGCGTAGATTCATAGGCTAATGTAAACGCCATTTGGCTAATTGCTAGAGTTCCGGTTAGGATAGGCATTTTTATCCATTTTCTTTTGTTCAGCTGTGTATCAGCAGCTGTTATAGATGAGAGTATTTCAAGTTTTTGTCTTAATTTTATGTGGGGGTTATCTTGTCTTATAATGTATATTAGTTCTTTTGTTAATGTATCTTGTGCTAGTTTTGCATGTTTGCCAAATGAAACACGTTTTTTGCAATCTTGAATAGATTTATAGGCTTTAATAATAGCGGATCTAACAATGGTTAGTTCATTTTCCTGTCCAGCTATCCTACGAATTTCATCGATTATAGTATTAAATGTTTCTTGTTTGCCTTGAGTATTAAATCCTATGTGTAGAAAAGATTGATTTGTTGATGATACGTGCATTTTTTTTCCTGTTTAAGTATTGTTTTAATTTTATTCTTTAATATTTTATCATTTTATTTTTTATTTTTTTATTCTTTTTTTACTTAAGGGTGTGTTGGGTTATAATTTTCTATTCAAAAAATTTATTAACTGTTAAAATTTATCTAGTTTTTTATGATTCGGGCGGTTAGCTCAGATGGTTAGAGTGCTTGCTTGACATGCAAGAGGTCACCGGTTCGATTCCAGTACCGCCCACCATAGGTTTTGTTATTTTTTAGTTTCGAACGTATAATTTAGTTAATATGAATCAAAATCCTAAAGTGTTATGTTTTACGGCTTCATCAAAACGGCCAATTTATTTGAGACACTGTATAATGCAGATGCAATTACAAACATATAACTTACATCATGTGCTATATCTTAATTCTAATGAGTATAACTCAGCTGAAGATGAACATAATTACTTAGATTTATTACGAGATATACCTATAAAAAAGGGCAATCAATTGTTAGCAGCTTACGGGCCAACTGCATCGCATCATCGTAATCATATGGCAGCTATAGAGCAAGTTGATTGGCAAGATTATGATTTGTTTTTTAAAATAGATGACGATGATGTCTATAAATTAAACTACATTGAATCTGCTGTTACTGATTTTAAACATAGAAATTGGGATTTTTCTGGAGAAATTTCTAAAGGACATATTTTAAAAGATAAATGGAAAAAAACAAAAGATATAGCTGAATATATTTCTGATGTTGACTATACAGGAAAAGAATTTATGCCCCCAACTTTTTCTTGGAATAAAACATGTATGAAAATAATTGCTGGCATAACAGATATTCAAGGATCAGAAGATTCGGTTTGGCGAAAAACTTTAGCTGAAAATAATCAACTAAAAACGATGGTTCGGCCTGCTGGGAATTTTTGTTATAACATTCATAAAGATAGTATCTTGTATGCTTAAATTTGTTTTTCGTATTTTTGGATACTATCTAAAATAATACTGAAGGCAGCTGCATGTAAACACCGAAGAGCAATTGCAAGTAGTCCTGGTTTTGTTGAAAATTTAGTTGCTGTTGTCCTTCTAATTTCTTTTGTCTAGGCGTAGTTATAACTAGATTTGGGATCTTGATTAACGGCTGTGTAAAGGCCAATACGGCATATAGTTGCAGGAGAGGCTCCTATCGAGGTTAACCCTGCTGTTAAAAATTCTTTTTTTGTTGGAGAGTTTTGGGCGTAGTTGTTTGCGATTGATTCTATTTTGTCTCTTTGAGTTATTGTTATTGTTATCGTTAATCAAAATCCGTTTTTTAAACTTGCTAAGCTAAGATATTGTTGAGAAATTTTTTAAAGTAATGTTTTTTAGAGCTATAAATGGTTTTAAAGGTGTTTTTGTGCGCTAATTATATTCCATATTTCAAAAGGAACAGTAATTGTTCTCGCGAGACATGCACCCAGCATTGTTTGTTATTCTTAGTTTAGTTTTTGTGTGTATTTTGTTTTTTATCCAGAGGTCTTTGTAGTAGGGAAATGTAAATCGATAATGAATTTAACAGTATTCAATGGTAAACTTATTAGGTAATAGTATGCCTAAAAAAAAAGCTGTAAAAAAAAAGAAAAAAACTGAAATAAAATCAAAAAAAAAGAGTGTTAAAAAAACCTATTTATTGTCAAATTTATATGGATTTTTGTGTTTAGGTCTTGGTTTTTTTGTGTTTGTGTTTCAATATTTCGAAACTCAAAAGGGTGTTTTTGGATATTTAATTGAGGTAGCTAGTTTATATTCATTTGGAGCTATTGGGTTTTTGTTAGTTCCATTTTTGCTTGTTTATTGTGGGGCAATGGTGTTGTTTGCAAAGAGAAACTTTTTAGTTAGTTTTTTATATAGTGCTTTATCTGTTTCTATTTTACATCAATTTTATTTGCTTATAGTGCTTTCTAAAAATTCTGTTAGTTTAAAAAATTATGGATATGTAGGTCTTTTTGTTAATAATTATTTACTTTTGTTACTTGGTGAAGTTGGAGGTGTTGTTGGGTTAGCTGTTATTTTTATTGTGATTACTAGTGCTTATTTAGGATGCTCTACTATGCTTTTTTTTAAACCTTTTTTAATTTTTAGATTTCCGTTTAAGTGGATAGGTGCTTTTATTTCTAATTTATTAATTTCTTTTGTGCAAGAATATAAAAAAGTTCATACAAAGCCAAATATAATACGTTGGATTGTTCATAATTTGTTTTTTACTAAGAAAGTTGTTTATAAAAAATTACTAAATAAAAATTTAAAAAATGGTAGTGATATTACTAATGAATTAATTAAACGAACAATGAAAAATGATATTTCTGTTGTTCAGCTTGATCCATCTGATACACCATTTGAGTTTACCCCAAATGAATTAATTACAGATGATTCTTCAGTGGATATTAACACATTGCCTGCACAAGACTCTAGTGAAGGCGCTCGTGCTATTGAATTTTTAGAAGACGGGCAAACTAGAGCTGATAATAATGATACTTTTTTAATGATGTCTGATGATAGTTCTAATTTAAAAGATTCAACAGTTACCATCAAAGATTCTTTTAATTATGAAGAATGTGATCAAGATGCTGACCTTGAAAAAAATGACGATGCTTTAGCTAATGTTTCTGTTAAGTTTGAATCTTCTTTGAGTGAGGATGTCTCTGATGAAGGATATTTGTTTCCTTCGATAGAGTTACTTGAAAAGGGATCTAAGCCAAAATTTTCAATTAAATCTTTAACTAAAATGAGAGTTGAAAAAGCATCTTTGTTAGAAGAAACTTTAGCTAGTTTTAATGTAAAGGCAAAAGTAGTTAATATTACACCTGGGCCTAGTATTACGCGGTATGAGTTGCAGCCTGGAGATGGTGTGAAAATTAGTAAGATTACGGCTTTAAGTAAAGATATTTCTTTGAAATTAGCAGCGTCAGATATTCGAATTGAGGCACCTATTCCGGGAAAAGCGTTAGTAGGAATTGAAGTTCCTAATGAAGATGTTCAAATGATTACGTTGCGTTCTATTTTAGAAGAGTCTTCGTTTACTGATTCAACAGAAAAGTTGATTGCAGGATTGGGTAAAACGATTACAGGAGATTCTATTATTATGGATTTGGCTAAAATGCCTCATGTGTTAATTGCGGGTGCTACTGGTTCGGGAAAAAGTGTATGTATTAATACCATTATTTTATCTATTTTAATGCGTTCAAAACCAAGCGAAGTTAAATTTTTAATGATTGATCCTAAAAAAGTAGAATTAAGTTTGTATGAAGGGATTCCTCATTTACTTGCACCTGTTGTTACAGATCCAAATAAGGCTGCCGCTACGTTAAAGAGGTGGGCTTTAGTTGAAATGGAAAATAGATATGAAATATTTTCTAAAGTGGGTGTAAAAGATATAAAAGGGTTTAATTCTTATGTTGAAGAGCAGCATAAAAATAATGAGGAAGATACAGATAAAGAAGGAGAACTGTTACAAAAACTTCCTTTTATAGTTGTTATTATTGATGAATTGGCAGATTTAATGATGGTGGCTTCTCAAGATGTGGAACAAACAATTTGTAGATTAGCACAAATGGCAAGAGCCACTGGTATTCATTTGGTTGTAGCAACTCAGCGTCCAAGTGTTAATGTTGTAACTGGTTTAATTAAGGCAAATGTCCCGTCGAGGATTTCATTTTATTTGCAATCACAAATTGATTCTCGAACAATTTTAGATATGGGGGGTGCTGAGAAATTGTTAGGTAAAGGGGATATGTTATATTCTCCTGTTGGGTCATTTAATCCTGTTAGAGCACAAGGGGTGTTTGTAAGTGAATCAGAAGTTAAAGGGGTAGTTGCGTGGCTTAAGGGACAAGGGAAGCCTGATTATTTAAAAGAAATAATCGAGGTGGAACCGCTGGCTGAAGAAAGTTCTAAATCATCGTCAAAGAGTAATCAAGATGAATTATATGAAGATGCTAAACAGCTGATTATTAATTCAAAGTATGCCTCTACTTCTTATTTGCAAAGAAAATTGCGTATTGGCTATAATAGAGCAGCTAGAATTATGGACGAACTAGAGTCTAATGGGGTTATTTCAGAATATGTTGGTGAAAAAAAATCAAGACAAGTTATTTGATGGTTATTTTGATTGTATAAAAAGGAGATATCATGTCAGGGCATAATAAGTGGTCTACTATAAAGCATAAAAAAGCAAAAACGGATGCTCAAAAAGGTAAGATTTTTTCTAAAATCTCTAAAGAGATTATTATGGCGACAAAATTAGGCGGTGCTGATGCAGAGATGAATCCGCGTTTGAGGGTGGCTCTTCAAAAAGCAAAAGAGGCTAATATGCCAAATGATAATATTAAAAGGGCCTTGGAAAAAGGGAGTGGCTCTGCAGATGATTCTAATTTAGAAGAGTTGCAGTTTGAGGCATATGGACCAGCTGGTGTTGCGATTTTAATAGATACGTTAACAGATAATCGTAATCGAACAGTTTCTAATTTAAAAGCAGTTTTAAATAAATGTGGTGCAACTATGGCTCAAAAAGGAGCCGTTGGGTATTTGTTTAGTAAAAAGGGTTTAATTTTGTTTGCTGACTATGAAAATGAAGACACTATTATTGATATAGCTATAGAAAATGGTGCTGAAGATGTACAAGTAACTAATGAAAAAATGATTGAAATTATTACACCAATATCTGAATTAGAGAAATTAAAAAAGCTCTATGATGAAAAAACTTTAATGTATGAAACAGCTTCATTAACTAAGCTTCCATCTACTTTTGTAAGTCTAGATGAAGCTCAAAAAGAGAGCTTTGTTAAGTTATATGAAAAACTTGAAGATGATGATGACGTTCAGGAAGTTTATTCGAACGCAAATTTTGAATAATTTTTTCAATGTATTTAATATTAAATCTTTTGTATAATGTAACTGTATTTATCTCAAAAAAAAATGTTTATTAAATTAAAAAAAAGGGAAAACTATAAAAGTTAGTTGTTTTCCTTTAAAAAAAAATTTTATTTTTAATGAAGAAGAGTATTGAATGAAAAAGAAGTTATTATTGTTATTTATATATTTTTTTATAGCGCATAGTATAAATGCGGCTATTTCTTTGGTGTCTGATGCTGCACAGAAATCACATGTTCCTGTTGATCAAAAAGTGGCTATTTATTATATTCAAGTTCAGACAACCGCTGATGATTTAACTTTGTCTAGTTTTACAGTGAGTGCAAGTGGTGAGTTTTCTTTTGATGCAGACGCTTATAAATCTGTAGAGATTTATCAAGATGGCCCTGCAACGCAGATAGGTGGTGATGGGATATTTAGTTTGATAGATGATACGATGATAAATTCATTAGCTGCTACCCCTTTAAATACCACTGTTTCTGTTAATATTGCAGTTAATAGTTCTCAGACAATAGCCTCTACTAATGCTACTACGGGGTATGGGTATTGGGTTGT
Organism: uncultured bacterium; assembly: GCA_963979105.1. GTDB lineage: Bacteria > Margulisbacteria > Marinamargulisbacteria > CAXBWG01. The sequence goes on from CAXBWG010000009.1 coordinate 10,894, forward strand.
AGTTGAGTTAGATTCTACTAAATTAAATTTAGGTGAATCATCTACGTTTGTTGTTAATACAATTTTTGCAAGTGATAGTTCTAAATTGGAAAATGTTGGTCAGGCAACAATAACAGCTACTGGTTTAAATACAACTTTTTACACAAATCTTGCGCCAGATTTTGTTTTTCCTGGTCAAGAAGAGGTTTCTTTTTTATATTTTACTACCGAGTCATTAGGTGAGGATGCGGATTCTTTGGCATTGAGTGTAAGTGATTCGTATAATCATTTTGTAGATTCAAACGATGAAGATGGTGTAGATCAGGCAGAGCTGTTTGTTTCTGTTTTAACGGATGAAACTCAATTAGAGGTGCGAACTACATTTAATAATCGTACTAGTTTAGCAACATTGCTTGAAACGTTAACCTATGAATCTACGGATTGGGATGCTAGTGCTTCTCGACTAATTTTCCAAGATCAATTTCCATCTTTAATTGATGATGAAAAAAAAGGATTTTGGGTTGTTTATGATATTGGAGATAATATATCGGTAACATCTAGTACTCAAATTAATTTAACAGTAGATAGTTTTTCTGGTGTTGGTGAAAGTTCTGCGTTAACAATAGAGTCTGCTACAACTAATATTTCTATTTCTGTACCAGTTGCAGGAGTTGTTGTTGAAGATGCTCAGAATTTGGTTTCTGATGATATTTTTGGACCATCAACATTTTCTCCAATGATGTCTTTTAAGTTGAGGTCTTATCAGGCGCCAACAATAGTAAATAAGTTAAATATTGTTAATAATGGGTCTGTTCAGTTTTGGACTAAAGAAAAGACTGAGAAATTTGGTGAAAATGTTGTCGTTGTTGAACTTTATCAGGATACGGATCAAAATGAATCGTTTTCGTTAACAGATGATACATTAGTTGGGGAATTAATATGTAATAATGATTCTACTAATACGTTAACGAAAGCTCCTGTTACTACAAATGTTTCTGTGTCAGCTTATGATTCTAGCAGGGATTATCCTCTTAATAATGAAGTAATGTTATTTGTTGTGTATCGATTTGGCTCTTCTATTGATGACACTAATGATGTGTCAGGTAATTATTCTACTTCTGAAATTGGTAATATATTTGTTACTGGAAATTATACTGTTTCAGGGGTAGTTCATTCTGTGCTTTTTAAAGGCAGTAATTCTTCTGATGTATCTACTGTTTCGTCATCTCCTACATCTAATATAGCGTTTTCAGATACGAACATTGCATTAAGTGATATTCAAGATATTGCACCTACCACGGTTTACGAAGGTCAGGAAAAGGTTCCGATGTTATACGTAGAAATTAATGCAGAAACTAATGTTCAGACTGCTTCTTTTGAAATAAAAAATTCTTTGGGTAATTTTTATGGAAATTCTACAGGGATTACTCGCGTTTGGGTGTATAGAGATGTAAATGCTAATAAGGTTTTTGATGATTCAGACACTTTTGTTACAAGTACTTCTAGCTTTAGCAATAATTCTACTCAGCTTGTATCTGTTTCAAATATTGAGATGATTTTGGGGGTTAACCGCTTTTTACTTTTGTATGATATGGGATCTAATATGGAAGGACAAGATGCTGCAGCTCAATTAAATTCGGTTTCTGTTACAGGAGGATCTGCAACTATTGGAGGAGTGTTTCCTTCTCCTGATTCCCCTGCGTTAGTTAGTGGAGTTCAGGCAAAGCCGTTGAGTTCTTTTACTTTAGATAACGCTACGATTACTGATGCATCTGTAACATTTAATCTTACGTTAACATTACAAAATAATAGCGGTAAGACTATTGATGTTTTAGAGTATTATCCTAAATTCTATTTAAACGATATTGCGGGGTTAGATATTTCGTATGAATTTACAGTAGTATCAACAAATTCAACATCATTTAGTTTATTAGATGGGGCGTCTACTTCTGTTGGGTTTCAAGTAAGGCATAGTAATGCGTTTTCACAAGGGTCAGCTATAGTAGATGGATATATACGGTATACAGGAAATGGTGATGCCGATTCTATTTTATTACAGCGGTATTTAGATGGAAATGATTTATGGAAATCTGCTGTATCGCAAGTATTGATTTTTCCAATTGAAACTACTGTTTTTATTAGTGATGTTTTACCTGCATATATTAATGAACCATTACAAATTAGTAGAAGTAATTCTAATTTAACATTTTTGAGTGGTTCTGCAGTTGATCCAGGAGATGTTATGGTTGTTAATTTTGAAGATGCATCGGGTATTGATCAAGGGACTATTTCTGTTCTTAGAGGGACAGATATTTTATATCAAAGCCCATCTTTAGATTCATTGCAGAAATATTTTACGTTCGATAAATCTGCAGATCAATTAACATTTTATGTTGGAGATCAAAGTGAATCTGTTATTTTAAATATGAATGATCTTTTTGGAAACTCATTACCAACAGCTACATTTCGTTATACAGTTTCATCTGTTGTTGATCTGGAAAACTCTCTTTTTTATCCTAATCCATATGTATTAGGTGGTAATAATTTAAAGCTTGGTTTTAGTATTTCTCAACCTTCAGATATTAGTTTTTATATTTATGATTTTACTGGCAATGAAGTGTTTAAGAAAAGTCAGTATTTTTCTGATATTGGCTATAATTATTTGGAAATATCTGAATCTGAAAGCTTTGTAGCACCTGGTGTTTTTATTTGTAGGATTTTGGCAACAGATAATGATGGTAATGAATCTGTTAAAACAGCGAAGTTGGCGATTTATTGATGAAGTATATACAATTGTTTTTTATATTTTTATTTGTTTTAAATTCAGGTCTATACTCAGTTTCTAAAACGATATCTAATCCGCAGAGTATTATGACGGGAGCTAGAGGTATTTCCTTAGGAGGATCTCCTATATTAGAAGGGGATATAAGTAATGTTATTGTGAATCCTAGTTCAATAAGTGATATAGATCAGTTACCATTTTCAATTACTTCTCAAAAATTACTTGGAGAGTTTAGTTATTTGTTATTTTCTATTGGAATGCCAAAGACAGTTGTTTATAAAAAAGATGATGAAATCAAACGAATTAAGTTTGGGTTTGGATTATCTTATGCAAATATTAATTTAAAAGATATTCCTGAAACTGAAATTTATAATGATTTACCTTATCAAACGGGATCATTTAATGCAGGGTTTAATGTAATTCATTTGTCTGCAGGTACGACGTTTTATGAAATGTATTCGTTAAATAAAATTTCGGCAGGAACTGCTCTTAAGTTTGTTAATCAGTATATATCGTCTGAATCTGCGTCTACATTTGGGATTGATTTTGGTGTTATAGCTACTAAGTATATTGATTATCTTCAATTAGATAGTGTTGAGTTTGGTGGGGCGATACAAAATTTAATGAGTCCTGCGATCAAGTTTGGTTCAACTGGAAATGAAGCATCGTTACCATTGAGTCTTTATTTAGGTAGTAAATTGAATTTATTTAATGAAAGGCTTGCATTGTTAACTTCTTTAAATGATTTAGGTCTTAGTTTTGGAATTGAATATGAATTAGAAGAGGGGATGCATGTAAGATCGTCTTCTAACTTTGATTATTATTCTTTAGGGGCTGGATTGGTGTTAGATAATATATCTACGGGAATAGCTAATTATGGGTTAAAAGGACGTGTTGATTTTAATTTTACACATCCAAAATATCCAATGAATGAAGATCCTACATATATTTTAAGCATAGCATCATTAGGTAGATCATTACCAAAGCAACCTCAGATTTTAAGACCAGCGAGGGATGTTAATTTAATTTCAAAAGACTTTGTATCGTTATCTGGAGTTGGTCCTAAAAATACTACTGTAAGGCTTTATATTAATGATCGATTTTATCAAACGACATTATCTAATAAATTTGGAAGATGGAAAATTGATAAGGTTGTACTTTTGGAAGGTATTAATACTATGTATATTAAATCTTATGATATTTCTAAGGATTTCTCGGTTCAATCAAATGAAGTAGTGGTTATTTCTGATACCGAAGGCCCTCAATTAGATGTTCGTATTATTCCTGATAAGTCTACTTTAGAAATTTATGTAGATTCTGATGAAAGTTTATCTAATTTGTCTGTTATGTTAAATGAAGAACAAATGAGAATGAAAAAAGATTCAAAATCTCAAGCTAAAGTAGACCCTTCAGATAAAATTAAAACACTCTATAAATATGCAGTAACTTATATTGGACGTTCAGATTTACCTGAAAATTTAAAAAATAATTCAGCACCACCAAATGAGTTAAATTATTTAGAGGTTTTTGCTACAGATGAGTCTGGTAATAGTTTAGAGTTAGATAAAATTCCATTTTTTGGAAGTATTACTTCACCTTTAGATAAAACTGTTCATTATAATGATACAATGTTGATTATAGGGCAATCTTCATCGTTATTAAATAATGTTTATATTAATAAAACAGCTGCTTATATTGATCCAGATAAAAACTTTTCTTTTCCAATAGATCTTGAACCTGGAAAAAATTTAATAGAGACTACATTTGAAACAGTAAATAGTAAAGTTTTAAATTTTTATACTAGAGTGTTACGTTTAGTAAGTTATCCGGATATGAATCCAAAAGTAAAAGGTCGTCGTGAAATTGAGTTTTTATCAACTCTAGGTATTTTACATGGAGATGATGATGGTTATTTTTATCCGACTCGAGTTGTTTCTAGGCAATATATTACAAAATTAATGGTATTAGCTATGGAAGAACCTGTTGAAGAAGAGGTGGCTATAGATTTGTTTTCAGATGTTCCAAAAGATCATCCATTTGCTAAATATATTCAAGCTGGCGTTAATAGTGGGTTAGTATTTGCGTTTCCTGATGGTAAATTTAGACCAGATCAAGAGCTTACTTTATCTGAGGCTATATATTTGTTGAGTAATGCCGGTGTAATAGACTATGAAGAAGTTGAAGATGCCGATAGATTAGTTTCGAGGGCACAATTAGCTGAGTTTTTAGCTTATACACCACGTTTTGAGAGAAAAATTGAGAAGTTAATTGATTGGGAAAAGGGATATAGTAAGCCAGAGTAAATATTAAGTTAACTTGGTATCTTTTCTAGTAATAGACGCTACGTTATTTATTAAATCATTACTTAATGTTTTAAAAAAAGTGCCTAATTCCCCAAAATAAGATAGTTTTTGTAACGTGTTATTAAGAAATATTTCGTATGTATTAAAGTTTATTGTTATGTATTTATTTTCATCGAAATTATTAAGTGTGATCTCTGCTTTGTTTTTAGATATTTTTAATAAATAGGATATACTGTTGTTTGCACTTGATATATTTATTTGGTTTGTATTTTCATTTTCAAGCATATTATTAAATTGGGTTTTCATTTCTTTTAAACTAAGTTTTGTTTGATTGTTTAGTTTTTTTTGAAATGTTAATAATAGGTACTGTGTAAAATGAATGTCAAAATTTTCATTTTTATTTTTAAGAAGTTTAAACTGATTTTTAACTAGAAGTTCTTCAGTAATAATTTTGTTTAATTCAATTGCAGTTTTGGTCTTAGATGTCCATATATTATAACTATTTTCTTCTTGTAGAAAGGGTATTAGCTTTTCTTTTAATTGTGTTTTTTTATCTTCAGATAAATTTGTGAATGTGTCTGTTTGATTTTTTTTATAAAGAATTTTATTGTTTTTTAAACATAAATAATGGTGGTTGTTTTCTTCTAAAATAAACACATTTTTTTGTATGATTTGTATTAATTTTATTGAGTTTTTTTCAATTATAGATCGTAATATATAAGTTTTAAATTTTGATTTTTGTAACGTGTAATTAAAACTAGCTATAAGTTTGTCAAATGAAATATCAAAAATTTCGGCTTGGGAAATGCCATGAGTTTTATAACTTTTTCCTTGGCTTTTTAAATTTATTTTAGTTGTTATATCTTCCATTTCTTTTTCTTTTTTATAATTTAGTTTCAAATTGAGGGCTTAGTAAATTATCAACCATTGCATGTTGATCTTCTTTTGGTAATGTTTGATTATCTGTTTCTGATTTTAAAAATTCTTTTAAATCATTAATTTTTTCACTATTTTCTGGTTTTGAACTTTTTTTTAGATTTTTTATTTCTGATTTAACCCTTTCTTTTAAAGATGGTTTAGGTTCGGGCTCTCCTTTTATATACCTTATAGCTTTAGCTATAGTCTTTGGGGTTGAGCCTGAACTGTTAATTCCAATTGCTGCTACTCCTAGACCAACCGCTAGCACTATAGGGGCTCCTACCCCAGTGATTGCAGCCGCTGCTAAACCTGCTCCTGCTAGGCTTAGACCTGCACCAACTACTATTCCTTTTTTATTTGCATTCCATTTTGTTTGATATTTGTTTGCTTTTTTTTCTGTTTTAATGATGTCTTTTGTTATGGTTTCTTTTTCTTTCGGGTTTGATGTTTGTTCTAATTTTGCATTAAGATCTTTTAACTCTGTTTTTGCAGTGTTTAA
>CAXBWG010000010.1:0-17242 GCA_963979105.1 uncultured bacterium
AGTTTGGATGACCAGATACCTCTCGATTTTTTACAAATTCTAGATACTTATATTATTTTAAAAACGCCAACTGGTGCTTACATGATTGATCAACATGCGGTTCATGAACGTATTTTATATGAAAAAATAAAAGATGACTTTGATGTTGAAAGTGCACGCCAAGTTTTATTGGTATCTGAAGTATTTAGCGTTTCATTAGATTTATGGGAAGTTTTTACAGCTGAAATTGATTATTTTAAAAAGCTAAATTTTATTTTAGAACCGTTTGGATCAGACCAAATTGCAGTTCGAGAAATCCCTATTCCATTTCAAAATTCGTCGATTAAAGATTTAATAATTTCTGTTTTAACCCAATTAAAAGAATTTCCTGGATCAACCCGAAGCCTTACCCTAGATCAAAAAGAAATTTTGCAACGACAGGCGTGCAGGGCGGCTATAAAGGCAGGCCAGAAGTTAGAATCTTATGAAATTAAACGACTTCTTTCTGATTTCATTAAAAGCCCAGAAAACTATACATGTCCGCATGGCCGCCCTCTATCTATTTTCTTTGATCAAAATAAATTAGAACATCTTTTTTTAAGAAAGTAATTGACAAAATGGCCAACTTCTTTTAATAATCTTCCATGTCAAAATTTTTAGTTATAGTTGAGTCACCTGCAAAATGCAAAACAATCTCTAAGTTTTTGGGAAACCAATATGAGTTGCTTGCCTCTTATGGCCATGTTCGTGATTTACCAGGAAAATCATTGGGTATCGATGTTGAAAAAAACTTTTCTCCATCTTATAGCAAGCTTAAAGATAAACAAAAAATACTTAAAGAACTCTCAGCTAAAGCAAAAAAATCAGATTTAGTATATCTAGCAACTGACCCGGATAGAGAGGGTGAAGCTATTGCATGGCATATTGTAGAGGCAATTAATTTGCCAAAATCAAAAATTAAGCGAATTGTCTTTAATGAAATCACAGAAACCGCTGTTAAAGATGCAATGAAAACATCTCGAGAAATTAATACCAATTTAGTTAACGCACAACAAGCCCGTCGTGTACTAGATCGGTTAATTGGATATAAGCTAAGTCCGATTTTATCTCGAAAAATTCAGCGTGGGCTAAGTGCCGGACGTGTGCAATCTGTTGCTGTTAAAATTATTTGTGATCGAGAAAAAATAATTTTGGCATTTGAGTCAAAAGAATATTGGGTTATTCAATCTAAATTACAAAAACAAACTAGCAAAGACACATTTACAGCCAAACTAGTCGCTAAGGATACGCTTAAAAATAAATATGAAGCTACCACAGAAAAAGAAGCAAAGTTAGTTGAAAAAAACCTAAATAAAAGCAACTACGTAATAGATGATATTACAAAATCTAATATCAAAAAAAACCCTCCTCTTCCATTTATAACATCAACATTACAACAAGAAGCATCTCGGAAATTAAGTTGGACTGCAAAAAAAACAATGATGGTTGCCCAACGACTTTACGAGGGTCAAGAAATAGAAGGTGAACCAGTTGGTTTAATTACTTATATGAGAACCGATTCAACACGAATTGCAGATTCTGCAAAAAGTGCAGCAGCAACATACATAAAAGATAAATACGATACTAATTATTTAGGATATTCTACTATAAAGAAAAAAGGTAAATCCAATATTCAAGATGCACATGAGGCAATTAGACCAAGTGATCTTAGTTATAGCCCCGAACGTATTGAAAAATTCTTAGAAAATGATTTCTTTAAACTTTATAAACTTATTTGGAATCGATTTTTAGCCTCTCAAATGGCACCTGCTTTATACGATAGAACTCAAGTTGTAGTTAAAGCAAGCTCTAAAGATGCGACATATTTTCTACGTTCTTCTGGTAGTATTTTAAAGTTTGATGGATTTACACGAATCTACACAGAAGGTCTAGATGATAAACAACAAGATGAAAACAAAGAAAACTTATTACCTGAATTAGAAAAAAATGAAGAACCCAAATTAAATGAGGTTACAACTGAACAAAAGTTTACACAACCTCCTCCTCGGTTTTCTGAAGCAACTTTAGTTAAAGAGTTAGAAGAATTAGGTATTGGTAGACCATCTACATATGCACCCACCATATCCACTATTCAAGATCGCGGCTATATAGTTAAAGAACAAAAAAAACTATGCCCTTCTGAATTAGGCATGGTAACCAATGATCAGCTTGAGGCCTATTTTAACACTATTTTAGATTTAGAATTTACAGCTAATATGGAAAACCAATTAGATGAGGTTCAAGAAGGAAAACTTCAGTGGCAAGAAATTGTCTCGTCATACTATTCCCCATTAGAAAAAATGATAGATAATGCCAATAAAACAATGGAAAAAGTTTCTGTTGGTGAACGCCAATTAGGTCCAGATCCTGACTCAGGAAAAGAAGTTATTGTTAAAATAGGGCGTTATGGACCTATGGCTCAAATTGGATCAACAGATGATGAAGAAAAACCTAAATTTGCAAGCATAGACAGTGAAGATATCTTAAAAACAATTACATTAGAAGAAGCGTTAGCTTTATTTGATTTTCCAAAAACTATTGGGCAATTTGAAGGAAAAGATATTATTGTAAACAGAGGCAGATATGGCCCTTATGTAAAATATGATAATGGATTTATTTCTATACCTGAAACACTCTCTATTAACTCAATTACAACCGAAGATGCGCTTGAGCTAATTGCTGAAAAAAAGAAAAAAGATAAAGAAAGAATTATTCATGATTTTTCAGATACCCAACCCCCTATTCAAGTTTTAAATGGAAAATATGGTCCGTATATAAATCAAGCAAAGAAAAACTTTAAAATACCAAAAGAAATTGAGCCAAAGTCTTTAACACTAGAAAAATGTTTAGACATTATTAAAAACCAAAAAAAGAAAAAAAAGAAATGATTTCAAAGTTTTTTTCTAACCTTAAAGAATCATTTCGAGAAAACTGGCAAATTAAAGCGATTTCGCTTGGAATTACTTTAATTTTGCTATACATTGCGAATCAGTAACATGAAAACGTTTACTGATATAGGTTTACTTCAAACCTATATAAACTCTATTAAAGATCAAAATAAAAAGATTTCATTCGTGCCAACGATGGGGGCATTACATGCTGGCCATTTATCGTTAGTAAAATACGCAAAAAAGCATGCAGATTTTGTTATTGTAAGTATCTTTGTAAACCCTACTCAATTTGGACCAAATGAAGATTTTTCTGCTTACCCGAGATCTATTGATCAAGACACAAGACTTCTAGACTCATTAAATGTAGATGCCATATTTTATCCAACTCAACTCACCATGTATCCCGATTCACAAAACAACACCTCAATTACCATTTCCAGCTGGGAAAAACTTTATTGTGGTAAATCCCGACCTGTGTTTTTTCAAGGTATTTGCAGCATTGTTCTAAGGCTATTTAATATTATTCAACCTAATTGTGCGATATTTGGGTTAAAAGATTTTCAACAATATACAATTATAAAGAAAATGGTATCTGATTTATTTTTACCCATTTCTATTATTGGGCTTCCCATTATTCGTAATAAAGAGGGCCTTGCACTAAGCTCACGAAATTCATATTTATCTAAATCTCAGCTACAAGAAGCCTCTACTATTTTTAAAAGCCTTAAAGCTGCAAAACAACTTTTTACAGCTAATTTGAAAATAGATAAAGTCGAATTAATGTCATATATTAAAACTAACTTATCACCAAATATTACTATTGATTATTGTGTAGTTATCGAGAGTAATTCATTAAAAGAAGTATCTGGTTTAGCCCCAGGACAACGTATTTTATTTGCAGGATATTTAGAGAACACTCGGTTAATAGATAATATAGAACTTTAAAAAGGTTTGATTTTAAATCATATTTAATTATAATAAATTCAGTTTCTAAATTATTATGAAAAAAAATATAAAATTAACTGTTGGGTTAGTCTGTCTTTTATTTGCAACATATATTCATGCTGCAAATTTAGATATTATTGTATCTGCTATTCCTTCAGAAAAAGGGAAAGTTGCAATTGCTCTTTACAATAGCGCTGAAACGTTTCCAAAAAAAGGAAATGAATACAAAACAACTATGTTAGATATAACTTCATCTAACATCGTTCATACATTTGAAAATATTGCATCTGGAAACTATGCAGCTGTATCTTTTCATGATGAAAATTCAAATAAAAAATTAGATAAACGTTTTGGAATGCCTACAGAAGCCTATGGATTTTCTAACGGTGCTATCCCTAAATTGGGTCCACCAAAATTTTCTGCTGCTATGTTTAATGTTACCGAAAATAAAACGACTACAATCAATATTAATCTTAAAAAGTAAGACCTATTTTAACAATTAAAATAAGCCTTACTTAGGTTGTAAACTTACAGACTTACCTCATCTAACGGTACAGCTATCGTTTCAACTGGTGTATAAGCAGCTCCTGTAGAATTCAAATTACTCGATCCACGTTGCTCTTCATCTAGAACAACAGTTTCATTTTCATTTACTGTTTCAATTGACTGAGAAACGTCTACCATTTCAACTGAAGCAGGAGTAGGTTGGTCTTCACCTAACTCTGAATTATTGCTGTCTCCGGCTGTGTCAGCAGGCAGGTATTCACCATTAGATTTACAGCTTCCCCTCAAGCAATAATAAAGGGTACCTAATGCCACAATTCCCCCAAACAACCCATACAGCCACGAGTCTGAATTATTTTTGTTTGAACTATCTTCAGAAATTATTTCAACACGTCCTCCTGGAACCACATTTTCGAACAATGATTTCATTCGATCTATTTGTGGGCTTTGGAGTGTATCTGAACTTATATCTAAAGTTGCAACCTCTTGAGCTTGATTAGAAATTGCAAGTAATTGTACGTTATCATTATTATATAGAGTATTTGTAGCAGAATAACTTAAACCAAACTCTCGTGCATAGTAATTTATGTCGGATTGACTAAAACTTACCTCAGCCTCTAACCCTTCAGGGCTAACTGTTACCCATAATTGACCTAAATTATCTCCATAAGTCACATTACTACCTACACAACTAGATGCTCCATCACATAAATCAGGGTTTACTGTAACATTTATTGGATTATTAAGAAAACTAACATCAGAAGTCATTTGTCGAGAATAACTATCATCGCTAGTATACCCTGCTTCATAAATAAAAACCTCACTTACATTTTTTTGATCTGCCCAGCTAACAAATTTGCTTACATCTGCTGAAGAAGGAATATAATCGGTTCTTCCGCCGGATAAAGTTACTTGGTGAACTCCACATTCTTCGTCTGGAGCTCCCCAACTTTGGACATTTTTAACAGGTTCTTTATGTACAGCAGTATATGTTGGCATTCCTAGTATTAGCTTAGACATATCCTCGTCTGTAAAATTATAATATGTTTTTAATAGATCAAGATATGAGTCTCCTGATAATTTTGTTTGAATATAATTTGAGCCTCCGTTACCATCTCCAACATCTATCCGCTGTATTTGAGCCAGGTCTTGCGTGTCTACTAAACATGAGCCTTTTTGATACGCAGTCCAACAATTACCAGCTGAATCACATCCCGCTTCTCTAGTCATATCATAAATAAATGCCATTGATTTAAACCTAGAATCACTTTTTAGTTCTTGGAATAAATCGTTATGTAACATATGTTTCATTTTCGTCATATAAGGAAGTGCAACAGATACGGTTTCATCTAATTCATTGATTACATCTTTTATAAGTTGCATATAATTTGTAGCTTCCTGATCAGAGTTTGGAAACTCAAAGTCAAAGTTCAATTTAACATTATTTTGTTGTGCAAAGCTAACTAGTGCATTTTTGAGGGCTATTCGTGCATCTTGATTATTAAGACATGCTCTAAAATCTGTTGTATATGTAGCACCACCAATAGATACGACATTTTGTGCATAGTCAGAGGATAAACTTTTTTTAACATCAAAGTTTTCTGGGGCTAAAATGCTTCCATCTGTATTTACTTTTAAAAATCCAATAAAAACATTATCAAATAAATTAACACCTAAGTTTTTAAAATCATTCTGATTGCGATCCGTCTCAACATATGTTCCTGTTTTTAACTGTTTTGTAGTCGCTGATCCTAAAACAGATTGCTTTTTATTTAAATTTCCGCGAAGATTATTTTGTGTTCCAGTTTGTGTTTTGCCATAAACATTTAAGCCATTCATAACAGCAGTTATAGCTATTAAACCTGTCGTTAATTTCATAGTTTCATACCTCTTTAATTTAAGTTATTATTTGTTATCGTAAATTTTATATAAAAAATTTCAATTATTCTTAAAATAAGACATATAATAATATTAAATACAATAAAATAAAGATTAAAATCAATAATTCTTTTTAAAAACCTATTAAATAAACAACAAATAATAAAACAAATACAAGATATAAACCAAAAACAACATATTTATATTAAGAAAATTACAGTCTATAAATTTATATTAAGAAAACCCACAAAAATCATCATCATTAAACGAACCTCTAATAGGAGAAATATACTCTTGATCTGTCCATGCAGTAGAATTAAATAAGAAATTCAAGGAAATCTTAGGTCTTTGATATGAATTGGAAACATCTATGTGAACTCCCTCTTGTTGCCACCTTTTAATATCATTTGTTTTGGCTAATTCACAAAAAAATGGTTTTGTTTCATAATGCTCATTAAAGTTTCGATTAAACAATTTAGTTGATATAAATTGAACTTCTCTTGTACATTCTAAAGGTCGTGAACTTTTAGCACCTAAGTGATCCATAGTTACCAAGTTTGTAATAGAATTTAAAATTTTCATAATAATTTTTTTTAGTAAAATCTATAACAAGACAAGCTAAATATCAATATTGATAAACTAGAATTAATGTACTAAAAATCAAACCCATAAAAACCGGTATTAATTATGCTTATGATTAAACAAAATACTATATAATACAGGTACAACAATAAGTGTTAATACTGTTGCAAAAATCAACCCAAATATTATAGAAATCGCCATTGGTTTCCACATTTCACCACCACCAATCCATAAAGGAACTAATCCTAATGTTGTTGTAATTGTTGTTAATAATATTGGCCGCAAACGCTCTTTACCAGAATCTATGATTGCTTGAACACCCGTTATATTTTGTTCTTTTTTGTTTTCAATACATTCAAGTAATACAATTCCATCGTTAATAACAATTCCAGACAATGAAATAATACCCAATAATGTAACAAACCCAAAATATGATTTTGCAACAATTAATCCTATAACTACCCCAATAAGTGCTAACGGAACCGTAATTAAAATAATACTTGTTTTACGGATGGAGTTAAATTGTAATACCAAAATAAAAATAATTGCAAAAATAGCAATCGGCAATTCTGCTTTTATCGAGTTATTTGCTTTTTGACTAGATTCTACTTCACCTCCAAATGCATACTTAAATGACGGCGGCCATTGTTGTTGTTGATTATTAATCCAGGGTGAAATTAATTGTACAATTTCTAGCGCAGTCACTCCTGGAATTAAATCACAGGAAATTGTAATCGTTCTAAGTTGATCCCGCCTAATAATTTTAGCATCATCAAAACTTAAACTAACAGTAGCCACTTGCCCTAACGGCACGCTTTTAGACCTAAATTGAGAACTTACTGGCAATTGTTCTAATGAAGAAATATCTAGATGCCTGGAATTTTTTTCTCGAAAAATAATTGGAATAATATCTGTATTCTCTCTATATTCAGACACTTCTATTCCACTTAACGCGGATTGCAATGAAATCGCAATATCTTTATTGCTTAACCCCACTTTATACGCACGTTCTTCATCTATATTTAAAATAATTTTTTTAAGTTTATCTCCCCAGTCTATTTTAGTTTGCTTTGTTCCTGCATAAGTTCCTAACTGAAATTTTATTTCTTGGGCAACTTGAAATAACTTTTTTGGCTCTTTTCCAGATAACCTAATTTCTACCGGGTTCATAACAGGAGGCCCTTTAGATAAGGAGCGAATCTGATGAGTCACATCATAAAAAGAATTATCAATATAGTGTTCTAATTTTTTTATTAAGCCTGGAATTATTTTATAGTTATTTACATGTATTAAAAATACAGCTATCTCAGATGAAGATTGTTCTGGATTATAACTTAAATTAAATCTAGGCGGCCCCTGACCAATAAAGGTAGTCCACTTAGAAACCCCATCTGGGTGTTCAGCTGTACTCATACATTCTGTTTTTAAAAACGATTCCATATCATCTACAACTTTAATAGTTTCATCTAAAGACGTCCCTACTGGCAGTGAGATTTTTGCAGTAAAAAAAGGATTTTCTGATTGAGGAAAAAATATACTAGGAATTAACTTAAATCCTTGCAAGGAAATAAAAAATATAAATATCGTTAGACAAAAATATAAAATAGGCTTTTTTAATACTTGTTTTAAACTTCGAACATAAACATTTTGTATCGGATCAAAAAAACTAAGTGATTTTTGAGCGGGCACCCCTTTTTTAAAGGCAACTAAACATAATAGAGGAATTAATGTAATTGCTATAATCCATGCCGATAACAGTGTAATAGTAACAACTTGAAATAACGGCGCCATAAATTCACCCGTAGTAGATTTCGCCAAATATGTTGGTAAAAATGCAAATGCACTCGTTAATGATGCAGATAATAACCCAAAGCCTAATTCATCAGATGCTTCTTGTGCTGCAACAAATGCATTGCTTCCTTTTTCTAGTTTTACTAAAATTAATTCCACCATTACAACACCACTATCAACAAGCATCCCTAAAGAAATAATTAAAGCGGCCAACGATACCTGGTTTAGGCCTATACCCAGCATATTCATTATAAGTAACGTTAATAGCATCGACATCGGAATCAACGAGGCTACAATTACGCTTGTCTTTAATCCCAAAAAGACAATCATTACCAAAAATACAACCGTAACAGCTTGGACTAAATTGGAAATAAAGTTATCTATTGTTTTATTTACTAAATCAGGTTGAAAAAATATTTCCTCGTACTCTATTCCTAACGGATATTTGTTAATTTTTTTAGAAAACAACTCACGTAAATTAGCACCTAACTCTGTAACATTGCCTCCCTTTTTAGTGGATACTGCAAGTGCTAAACAAGGTGTTTGGTTATACCGAATAAAAAACGTTGCCGGGTCTATAAACCCACGCTTAACTGTTGCTATATCTTTTAACAACATAATTTGATTCGTTTTCGGATCGCTAATTACTGTATTTTCAATCGCTTGAATAGAATTAAAACTTCCAGAAGGTTCAATTGCAATTGACTCTCCATTAACTTCTATAGCCCCTCCAGAAATTAATATATTCTGATTTTCTAAAATTGAATTTAACTCTACAGTAGTTAAGCCTAAAGCTGCTATTTTATCGATATCATAATTAATATAAACACGTTCTTGCTGATTTCCTAAAATATCAACTTTAGATGCATTATCTAATTGCAATATATCATCACGAAATTCATTGGCCATGTCATATAATTCTGGATAACTAAATCCATCTCCTGTTAATGCATAAATAATGCCATAAACATCTCCAAATTCATCATCGACCACTGGGCCAATAGTCCCACTTGGCATATCATTTTTTATATCATCAATTTTTTTTCTTAAATCTTCAAATACAGGTTCAATATCTTTGTATTCATCTTTAAAATAAACATAAACAATCGAAAATCCCGACTTTGTTTCTGAGCGCACATAATCTAACTGAGGCATTTCTTTAACTGTTTTTTCTATTTTATCTGTAATAAGATTTTCAACACGTTCCGGGCTTGCACCTGGTAACGCCGTTTTTACAACAGCAGTTCTAATAACAAAACTCGGGTCCTCAGCACGAGATAAACTAAAATAAGCCTGAATTCCAATTAACGCTATCAAAAAATACGCAAGAAATGTGACTCTATTTTTGTTTAACGCAATAGTAGTTATTGCTTTCATTAAAAGTTTACCTTTACCTTTTGTCCTTCAGTTATTTTAGAAAGCCCTGCTGTAATTAATAGATCATTCGTCGTTAAACCCCCTTTAATCACAATACCCTCATTAGATACATCTCCTAAACTTACATATACCTTTTTTACTAATCCAATATTATTCACGACAGACTCTAGCACAAATACAAATGAACTTTTTGTATCTTTTGTTACAGCACTAATTGGAATAATAATTTTTTTAGATTTTTCAGAAGCTTTACCTAAATAAATACTAGTATTCCCCGTCATTCCAACTTTTAAAGATGTATCACTATCTTCAATTTCAACTTTTGCAGGATAAGTTAACGATGATGATGATCCAGAAATACTTACCTCACTAATTACGCCTTTATAATTTTGTTTTTCAGAATTAGGAAAAAACAATTCAGCTTTAGTTCCCTTTGAAACTTTATTAATAATATTATCTGGTAAATTTAGTTTTACTACGATTTCATTACCCGAATAAATCGTAGCTAAAGATTGTCCTACTGAGACCGATTCATTTACATCTTTATATACCTCTGCTACTACTCCTGAAACCTGCGACACCAACCTAGTATCTGCCAAATCAATTTCAAGTTTTTCTAACCGTTTTTTAGCAGACACAAGTCCGGATTTACTAGATTGCAATTGAGTTTCTGCTTGTTGGTACTGGCTCAATGAAACGGTATCGTTTTCATATAACGATTTTATTTGATCATAATTGAGCCGCGCTGCATCTAGCTGAGACGTTTCTTTTTTAACACCCGCTTTTGCCTCTAATACATTTAACTTTTGGGTTTCATCATCTAGTTCTGCTATAACATCTCCTACAGCAACAATATCTCCTGCTTGAACGGTTAATTTAGTAATTTTTCCACTTATTTTAAAACTCATATTTTGAGCAGATTCTGGCTCAACAATACAACTTAGTTTTACTATTTTCCGACCATCAAAATACCTAACTTTTTCAAACTTAACAGGCCTAATTATTTCTTTTTGAGCACTCCCTTCTTTTTGTTTACAACTTGCTGTACTTATTAGAAAAAAGCACATCAAACTTAATATTAAATATTTCATTTATCCCCCTTGTTTATTTATTAATTTATTAATTTATTATCTATTGAATTAACGATGTCATCTATAAGATTATTATCTATCTTACTTTTTGTATTCACATAAAACATATCAAACCCGCCATTATAGCGGTTAAATTCATACATAAATTTTAATAATTCATAAGATGCAGTCATATATTTTGTTTCAGCTGTAAAATAAGTTTCTTGTGCATCAATTACATCTAAAATAGAAGATCTTCCTAAACTATATTGATCTTGTACTAGCACTAAATTTTCCTCACTTAGTTTAACTAATTTTTTTTGATAGTTATATTGTGCATAGGATTTTCTAATTTTTTCGATAACCACATCTAATTTCGCTATAACATTATTGACTTGTTTTTGACGTTCAATTTTAACCTGAATTAATTTACTTTTTTCTTTCCTTAACTGATTTCGTCTACGGTTTGTATCAAATAATGTATATGAAAAGTTTAAATTAATCCCCATTAAATACTCATCCATGGAATTTAATAAAGTATCTTTATTTTCACCCGAAGTATCTAGCCAATTATTAACACTTCCAGTTAAAGATACGTCTGGAACAACCAATTTACGCCGAGCATAAGTAACCGCTGAATCTTGCACGCTAACATAAGCATTTAACTGTTTGATATCCACACTATGTTTGATTGCAATTTTATTAACAGCTCCTTTAAAGCGTTCTAAACTAAATGGTGAACTTAATATACTAAATAAATTTTGATTATGAGGATTTTCAATAATAGATTTTATTTGTACAGGCTCTGTTCTAAATAATTGCATTGCTCCTGCATTAATAAATTTATATAAGTAAATCAAGGATACTCTATATGAAGAAAGAGCATCAGACAGATCTGATTTATCTTTAATCATTTCCGATTCAAAACGAAGCAATTCAGATTTAGATGCACTTCCAATCTGTTTTTTTAATAATACAATATTATAATTTTGTTTACTTATGTTTAAATTCTTTTTAGATAACTCAAGCACTGTGTAAGCTTTTTCCGTATTTATATAAACATTAGCGGCATTAACTATAGTATCTAATCGCGAGGATTGAACCTGATAGTCGTGGGCTGTTTCTAAGAACTTTTTTGATTCAAGATTTAGGCGTATATCGTTATTATAAATTATTTGCTTTATACCAAAATTTAACACAACTTTACTTTCTGGATATTTTGTTACCTTAGACTGGTCTTTATCAATCCAGTCCTGATACAAAGATGTATCAATCGATGGCCTCAAATACGATTTGGCAATTTTATAATCATAGCTAGTTTCAGCTAATTTTTCTTTATCTTTTTGATAGGTTAATGCTCCTTGCTGTGCTGCAGCTACAAATTCAACTAAGGATACTTTTTTTAACCCCTTATTTACATTTAATAATTTAGATGTAAATAAGTCATCAAAAGTTAAATTTAGTTTTAGTTTTCGAGCTAAATTTACATTAATTATTAAATCAGGAATTCCAATAGTCCTAAAATTAACATGGGTTTTTGCTAAGTTTTTAGATTCAAAAACATCTTTAATTGCAAATGCCGTTTTACGAACTATAGCATTAAAGTACGAACTGCTATCATAACCTGCAACAAACCCATCTTCTACTTTATATGCTCCAAAAACACAATAAGTACCAATCCCTTTTGAAATAACCTTATCTAGAGTAGATTTTAAACTTTCTCTTTTTAAACAATTATATCCAAATAAAACCGACTTAACAGATTTGCTTTTTAAGCTAGCTTCAATTTCGTCACTAGATATTACCAGTACTTGCGAATTCTGATTGGCAATTAATTTATCTAATTTTGTTTTTATAGACTTAAATTTATGTTCAAAACTAGAACTTAACACCACTACATGAGTACCTGTTCCAAATAAATTAATAGCCGCTAGTAAATCGTCATTTATTTTCAAATTAGGTTCTATATATGAAAAATTACTAATGTTAGACATTCCGTTTTTAACTGGTAAATCAATCAGAAATTTACTAGTAAACGGAAAAACAACAGGCTTTTTAAATTGATTTTTTTTAAAAATTTCTGTTAACTTTTCTGCTCCCAAATACACAATTACATTTACAGAATCATCTTGTAGGAACTTATTATACTGATCTTCAACAGAGTCTTGTGAATAGGAAACTATAGCAATATCTTTTCCAATTAATAGCTCTGATTGCTCAATAATTTTTTTTCCAATAGCATCTGTTTGAATAGAATTTACATCTGTTATTATGCCAACACTAAAACCAAATAACGATCCTGAAGTAAACAGAAAAAATAATGAGACTATACAAAATTTAGATACAAGCAAATTCATTACTAATTTTGTGCCTTAAAAAATCAATTCTTAAACATTTATTTTTTCTTTTTAAACCAAAACACATTTGCAAATCTAGAAATAACAATTGCATTAAAAATTAATCCTACAATAGACTGTAAAATTGCAATAACCTTTGCAAACTGATTCACAGCTGTAATATCTCCCCATCCAACCGTTGTTATAGTTGCAAAACTAAAATATATCATATCTAACCATGGAGCATGATTGGAAGGAGAAACCCCTGAAAAAGCCATATTATCTAGTCTGTATACAGATAAATAAATAGAGGCAAATGCAACCCCAATCATTAAAAAAGACGAAATCAACCCCGATAATATATGTAAATCTACTTCTTCTGAATGAACAATTTGACTCAAGATTTCAAAACTTAATAACAAAAAATATCCTCCAACAAATAAAGAGGCTAACACTTTTACACTGCTTATAAACAACATATGAAATGTTGAAATTAATACCAACGGTGTCCCAATTAAAATTATCGAACCAATTAATAACTTTTTAGACATTCTTAGTGTTAATGAGGCTACAAATAAACAAGCCAATTGCAATAACATTAACGTTAGATTTAAACCAACATTGCTAGAATTTGATAAAAATATTGTACTAAACATAAATAAAATCATTAATCCTAAAATAATAAAATACAAAGATTTCTTTATTACCATCCTTAACTCCATTTTTAGTTATTTAACTATTATTTACTTATATATACTTTTTTAAACATACTAAACTTATTAGTTTTATATAAAACTAATAAACTCATAATTAAAATCAATCTATTAAAACACCATAACATACAAAATCTTCAAATAAAAAAAAATAAAATTAAAAACACTTTTTTTTTACAAAATATTATTAAAAAATTAAATTTAATTTTATCAACTTTGAAACACTTAAAACCCTAAAAATCGACTTAAAAACTATTTAAATATAAAACAAATAAATAAGAATGCTATTAAAGATAGAAAATTTGGAAATCCGATTTCAGAAAATGTGGCGCTATCGCTAGTTGAGACTCTTAATAAGTTTGCAGTTCAGAGGCAATATGGAGATCTGATTCCAGAAAACATAGGGCTCCTATTCGCTGAGTCTATCGCTAATAATAAATTTGGAAGTCGAATTACACAAAATGTAAAAGAGAAACTACTACAAAATTTAAAATTTTTTAATGGCGATGCTCACACTACTATTAGTCAGCGTATTTAAAATGAATTTATAATTATAAATAGATATTACAACCGACTTTTTAATATCACTTAAAAAGGAGCTGCTTAATCCTGATTTTAGTTCAATTTCACACCATTTATACTAGATACGACTGTTATTAACTTGCCATAGCCCTAATACAGCTCTTATAATTAACACCTATGACTTACACACTGGCTATTGAAACCTCTTGCGATGAAACCTCTATTGCTATTATCAAAGATAAAACGTTTATTAAAAGCAATTTAATTTCGTCTCAAATTAAAACACATCAACAATACGGTGGGGTTGTTCCTGAAGTAGCCTCTAGACTACATTGCGAAGTCATTCACACATTAATAGATCAATCATTAACTGAGGCTACTATTAGCTTACGCGATATTAACCAAATTGCAGTTACTATGGGACCAGGCCTTGAAGGATGTTTGTTAGTTGGAGTTTCTGTAGCAAAAACATTGGCGACATTTTTGAATATCCCATTAATTCCAGTTAATCATATTCATGGACATATTTATGCATTTAGCCAATATCAGCAAACACTAGCATACCCTACAATTGCACTTGTTATTTCTGGCCGGCACACGGATTTAATTTTAATGAAAGAAGAAGGTCATTTTGAAAAACTTGGAAAAACCAGAGACGATGCAGCAGGTGAGGCATTTGATAAGATCGCAAGATATTTAAATCTAGGTTATCCAGGAGGCCCTATAATTGAAAAACTTGCAGCACAAGGAAATCCTACTAGATTTAAGCTTCCTATTGCAATGAAACAAACACCCTATGAATTTAGTTTTTCAGGATTAAAAACAGCAACAATTGAATGCATAGACAAATTAGATAGTCCAGATGCGCATATTTATGATATTTGTGCCAGTTTTCAACATACTGTAATTCAAACTATTATTTTTAAATCAATTCAGGCATGTAAACTTCAACATGTAGATAACATAATTGTTGCAGGTGGAGTTGCTAGTAATAGAACTCTAATGAAAGAGTTTAACCAAGAATGTAAAAATCAGTCTATTACCTCTATTACAATTGAACCTAAACTTTGCACAGATAATGCAGCTATGATAGCACTTGCTGCAACCCATCTTGGAAATATTTATAATTTATCTGGCGCAGAAATTTCTGCCAAACCAAATTTATCTTATGCAGTTTAGACAACAGTTTTCTCAGAAACAAACGATGAAACAACAGTTGAATAAAAAAATGATTCAAATGTTTTCTATTTTTCAATCTTCTTACACGGATCTTGTAGATAAGCTAGAACAAGAACGAGACCAAAATATGTTTATAGAGTTAACCTATAATAACTCTCCTAATTCTAATTTTGTAAAAAAATCAGAAAGTGAGGGAGACATTCTTGAAACTGCACGTTCAGTTGAATTTCAAAGCCTAGATAGTTTTTTGGTTTCACAACTTGATTTACTAAACCTAAAACCTAAAGAATACGATGCTGTTTTATGCTTAATTGAAAACTTAGATAATGATGGTTTTTTAAAAAATTATTCAGCTATTGCTCCCGCACTATGTAAACAACTAAATTGTAATAAGGTATTTTTAAATAAATGTTTAGATATATTACACGAGTTTGAACCAGAGGGAGTTGGCGCCAAATCTATTCAGGAATGTTTATTAATTCAACTAAAAAATTATGATCTAGAAAATGATTATCTTAGTTCATTAATTACAACTGTTATTACATTTCACCTAGAAAATCTTGGTGCCGAAGATTATGAAGAAATAGCTAGTGACTTAGACGTATCAATAGATGCAGTAGAAACAATTACTGATTTTATTAAAACAAATTTAAATCCGACTCCTGCCAGTATGTTTTCTGATACCCAAACAACTCACTATATAAATCCTTCCTTTGATATTGCGTTTAAAGAAAACAAACTTAATATAGTTAATTTAGAAAAAACAGCTGGTGTTTCGATTTCAATTTCTTCACATTATTTATCTCTTTTAAATGATCCCGCAACGGATAAACAAACAAAAGAGTTTTTAAAAGAAAAACTAGAAAAAGCAAAAGAATTAGAAGAAAATATTCTTAATCGACATAAAACTTTAGAAAAACTAATGGAATATATTACATCAAAACAATCTTTATACTTTCAAAAAGGAGATAAATACTTAGTTCCGTTATTACAAAAAGAAGTTGCTACTTATTTAGATATAACTCCATCTACTGTTTCTCGGTTATTAAATTCAAAATACTGCAGATCTTCATTTGGTACAATTGCGTTAAAAATTTTATGTCCACGAAGTTATTTCGGAAAAACAAAAGACCAATTTCTAGAGCTAATCAACCATTTTTTAACTCAATATCCAACTTATTCAGATAATAGAATTTCTAAACTTTTAACTGAGCATAATATTTCTATTGCACGACGAACAGTTGCTAAATATAGAACTGAATTAGGATTAAAATCTAGCTATTTTTCTGGACGAAATCTAGATAAAACTTAAAATAATCACTATCTGTTTTTTCAGTAATTTTTTTATTACGACTATCTCCTTGTACAATATCTATACTATAGGCGTAGGCTTCTAATAAAGAGGCATCATCTGTAAAGTTATCGATATCATCATG
>CAXBWG010000011.1:0-16187 GCA_963979105.1 uncultured bacterium
TTGGAATTAACGATACGCTAGAGCTAGAGCTAGAGCTAGAGCTAGAGCTAGAGCTTGTATCTGTGATTGTTGATTGGCCACAAATAAAAATCCCTCCCCATTTTCCTTTTTCAGTAACTGTTAAATTGGTTCCTTGTTTTTGGCCAACTTGAATGTTGTCTGCTGTAGTTGTAAAAATTATTGGGCGATTTAGGCTTCCTGTGGCATTTATTTTACCAGTTTGGGAAATTACTAATGAACTTATTTCTGTAATATTGCCAAGCGCATCATAAATAGTTGGTTTAAATTTAATAATAGTTCCTGCAGAAATTCCTAGAGTAGCGCCATCTTCTACACTAACTATTCCGTCAATTGTCCAGATTTTGTCGTTTGTTAAGGTTAAATCTGATGTGATTTTTTGATTTAATAATGTTAATGCTTCATTGGCTAAATCAGTTACTGTATCGTTTGTACTAGTTGAATCCTCACAGCTAATCATTAGTAGGCATAAACAATAAATGCAAACTGAAAGTATGATTTTTTTAAACATGAGCTACCCCTATGTTTTAGTTCTTCCATAAACTTTTGTTTTTTAAACATTTTATTTTTTTGTTAATTAACTAATTTAGACTAATATTTTTTATAAAATAAACTATAGTTTATTTGGATAGGTTTTATATAAGTTTAAATGCAATGGGTTGAAATATTGTATAGTTTACGGGGGTTCCTTTTACAGCACATTTTGAAAATTTCCATTTTTTTACTGCTTTTATTGCTTCGTCATCAAACCCATATTCTTTTAATGATTTAATGATGGAGACCTCTATTACAGACCCATCGGTATCTATGATTAATTTTAAAATGACTAAGCCTTCAATGCCTTGTTCTTTTGCAAATTCTGGATATTTTGGTTCAATTGAAATTACTAATTCAGGGTGTTTATCTA
This sequence comes from uncultured bacterium, assembly GCA_963979105.1. GTDB lineage: Bacteria > Margulisbacteria > Marinamargulisbacteria > CAXBWG01. The sequence goes on from CAXBWG010000011.1 coordinate 926, forward strand.
GATCTAAGATGCTATAAACTTTTGAGCTTTTCTCAGGAGGTGTTGGGGATGATTTCCCTCTATTTATAGGGGGTGTTTTTTGTGTAGGGGAGGCTTGTGCTTTTGTCTGTGATTTTTTAGGAATGGTCTTTTTTTTAATTATAGAAGATTTTTTTTTATGATTTTTTTTGGTCGATTTTTTGTTTTGAAAATTCTTTTCTATGTTGTTTTTCTTGTAGATAAGGTGTGTTTTAAACGTTTGTTTAGTTTGATATGGTACTTTTTTGTTTTTGTCTATAACAATAAAAATGAGCCCTATAATTAAACTGTAAATAACAAGTCCTGCTAAATAGGAGGATATATTTTTTTTCATTTATTTTTTTCTGTTGCGATTGCCATGGAGTCGATGTTGCTAAGTTTTAATATTTCCATTAACGAAATTAAGTGTTGAGTTAAGGTGTTTTTATCTGGGTAGATAATTACATCATTGCTTTTATTTTTGTTTGATTTTAAATAACTTTTTATCATTTTATATGTATAAGGACTATTATTTATATAACATTGTCCTTTTTTATCTATGTAAATGTCTAGAGTGTTTTTTTGTTCTATTACTGTCGATGTATTAGTTTCAGGTAAATTTACATTAATTGTTGATTTTTGAAATGTGGTAGTTACAACAAAAAATATTAATAAAATAAATATAATGTCTATTAATGATGAAATTTCAATGGCAGCTGAAGGTGATGATTTTTTTTTCATCGTGATGATAAAATCGACTTTAGGGTGATGATTTTGTTCTTATAATAATCTAGGGTTGTTATGATTACGTTTTTTTTAGTAGTGAGCTGGTTATGAATAAATAAAATTGGAAGTGCTGAAATTAATCCGATTTCAGTTGTAATAAGTGCTTCTGAAATACCTCCAGATACAATGGCCATGTTTCCTGCTCCATGAATAGCTAGTGCTTTAAAAATTTTTATCATTCCTATTACAGTTCCAAGTAAACCTAACATAGGAAATAAATTGCCCATAATTTGTATAGTGCTCATATGTTTGTCACATTCTGAATCAATTAGGTTTATTGAATTTGTTAATCGTTTATCTAGTAAATCTTCATTTAAGTTTAAGTTATGATTCATAATATTTATAAAGGTATAAATATAGGTGTTTTTTGTTTGTATAGAGGTGTTTTTTAATATTATATTTTCTTTTTTTTCCATTTCTAAAAGTGTGTTATGAATATGTTTGAGTTGTTTTTTTGCAGAATTTAAACTTCTGTATTTTTCAATTATTAAGCCACATGCAATAGTGCCCCAAATAAACATTGGGATTATTAGTAGGCTTGTTGTATTTATGAATTCTATAATTTTCATAGTGTTACTTTTTTTAAAATTTTATGGAAATTGCTAAAATGGGGCTTAATGGTAGCAGTGTTAATTCTTCATCTTCAGACGCGTCTGTTTCTACTAAAAAGCTTTTTCTGTTAAGTATGTTGGCTACTCCTATATTAAATTGACTAGATTTAATCCAGCTGTATTTATGTAATAGGTCAATTTTGTTTTTTGTAAACCATATATCTAAATTTGGGGTTATTTTTTTTCTTTTATCGTTAATGGTTGTTTTGCTTGAACTGTATGGCTTTCCGGATCCTATTAGTAGTTTTAAGGTGCCTTGCCAGTCTGAATCTAACTTTTTTGTTATATATGTTGATATAGTATGACGCTGATCCCAGTCTGTATAGTAATATCCAATTTCGGGTAATAAATTGTTTTTTCGTTTTGTTTCTAAGTAAGAATAACTAATCCATCCAGATAAATTTGTATCTTTTGTTTTTAGTAATTCGCAATAAATATCAATTCCTTTTGCATAACCTATAGTATTGTTTAAATTTGTAATTTGAATATTTTTTAATAGCAAATTATCAACTTCACCTTTTTGGATAAGATTTTCATAGTCTTTATAATAGAATTCTAAGCTTGTTTTAATTTTTTTGTTCCAAGTTTTTTCAACACTTAAAATAGTGTGAATTCCCTTTTCGGCTTTTGCGTTTGGGTATGTAAATTCTAAATAATTAATTATAGATAAATTTTTCTGATAATATATGCCGTATCTATATCCAATTGAACTAGAGTTACTTAAGTTGAGTTTTGTGGCTATTCTGGGTGAAATATAAATAGGGTCTGAGTTTGGAAATTTTTCTGCTCTTAGACCATAATTTAGTGTTAGGGTTTTCTTTTTTAATGCAAACGTTGTTTTATTTGTTATATAGGCTGCTTCGTAATTTACTTGAAACTGCTTTTTTTCCGTTATTGTTGTGTTTTTATATGACTCAAAATGAGTTTTTTCTATACCTGTTGTTAAGTTGTTATTGTTTTTATATAAATATTTGAGTTCGCTTTTATAGCCTGTTTTATATAAATTATAATCAAATAAAATATTTTCTTTTGTTAAAATGGTTTCATTATATTTATTAAAAAAATTATGTTGATCTGAATATGAAATTGTTGAATTTAATATCGCTTTTTTAAATAATTTTTGTTTTATATTAATGGCATTAATATGTTTAGTTGTTTTAAATGCCACAACGTTATCTAGTGCATATTTTATTGCTTCTGTTTGGTTATTTGAAAAATCCATTCCATCTTTAAAGTAGTAGTAGTTATATCTGATGGTTGTTTTGGTGTTAATTGGCGTACTTAAAATTAGATTTGCATTATCAAGATAGGGGTATTTAATGTTATCTATTTTTTTTTGCAGATTGGCTACTGTTTTATCGTAATAAGATTTTCTAAATGATAAATTCCAAAATGAATATTTCTTTTTTAATGGACCTTTTATTACAGAATTAAATTCAGAAAAGTTTAGATCTATTTCAGATGTTAGTTTCTTTGGTGCGATATAATCGTTTTTTACGTATAAAATCCCTGATATAGCGTTTCCATAATTGGCATTAAACCCACCATTATAAAATGTGTATTCATGTGTGATTAATGGATTAAATACAGTTAAAAAGCCATTCCAAAAATAGGGATAAGGTAGATAAATATCGTCCATAATTCCTATTGTTTCGGTTGTGTTTCCTCCTCGTGCATAAATAGCGGCGCCTTTTGCATCATCTGAAATAACGCCGGGTAATAGTTTTATTGAGCTGCTTATATCTGTAAAAGCTCCGGCAGTTGCTATGTTTTTTATTGTTTTTTTGGCGATTACTGTTTCTGAGGTGGTGTTAGATTTTTTTTCGTACACAATAAATTCTTTATTTTTAATTGTTATAGAGGTTTTCATTTGTAGCTTATATGAAGGTGCACTATCTACTGATTTTGCTTGAATATAATAAAGTTGTGTCTGTTTGTATCCTGTCGATTTTAGTTCGATGATGTAAAATGTGTTGTTTTCTAACTTTTTTAGAGTAAATTTTCCTTGGGTATTGGTTGTGGTTTTGGTTACTATTTTATTTTCGGTGTTTAATGCTTGAACAGTAATTTTATTTAATTTTATTTTATCAGATAAGCTTACAGTGCCTGTAATAATCGCTTGGTTTGCATTTAGTTGATTTGCGAAAGCTGTTGCTATAAAAAATAAAAGAGTCAGTTTTGATTTCATTTCAATTAAAAAATGCCCCTTTTAAATTAAAATTAAACGTAATTTTGTTAGGGCTTTAATTTAGTGTGTTTTTTAGCTTTTCTATTATATGTTTATGCTTTAAGTCTGGAGTATCGAATGGATTTACTTTTATAAGTATGTTGATCCCAGAAATGTATTCATTAGAACCTATTACCAAATGGTAGTATACATGGCTTTTATATTCTGGAGAATTGAGTTTTTCTGTTATAAATGTACTTGTTATATCTAAAAATTTAGATTTGGAGTTTTTTTCTTTATTAGAGTTAATATCTGATTGATTTATTTTTTTTATCGAATTTGGAATTACTTCGGATTTGATTTTTGGGGTAATCGTTGAATTTGGGTTTAATGTGTATTTTTTTTCAGGGAGAGACGTAAAATAAATGGTGTAGTTTGATATGTCTGTTTCAGTATTTAATGTTTGCACAAATGTTTTTGATTTTGAACTATAGGAGTGTACTTGTTGAGTGAGAGTGTCAATCTCATAAGAGGTGTTGGAGTAAGTATGGTTATTTAGTGGTATTGGAATTTTTTTTTTCATGTGAGTTCCTTTGTAGATTTTCTTTCTTATATTTTGTTAAAAAGTTGTTTATTTTACAGTTTATTTTTATTATTATGAATACTTGATTTTAACTTTTTAGATTTTCGATTTGATCTCGAATTAAAGCTGCTTTTTCAAATTCTAAATTTTCAGCAGCTTGTCTCATTTGTTTTTTTAGAAATTTTATATGATTTAAATGGTCTTTAGGAGATGTGTAATTTGTTTTTGATTGAAGTAGTTTGTCTGTTTCTGATTTTTCTTTTCTAGATTCACTTCTAATATCAGAGATTTTTTTGTATATGGTTTTAGGTTTTATGTTATGTGCTTTATTATGTTTTTCTTGAATTATACGTCTTCTTTTAGTTTCTTCTATTGCTTTTTTCATGGAATCTGAAAGCTTATCTGCATATAAAATTACGGTTCCATTTATGTTTCTAGCAGCTCTTCCCATTGTTTGAATTAAAGATCTTTCTGTTCTTAAAAAACCCTCTTTATCGGCATCTAAAATTACAACTAATGAAACTTCTGGAAGATCTAATCCTTCTCTTAATAAATTTACACCTACTAAAACATCAATTTGGCCAATTCTTAAATTATGTAAAATGTCTATTCTATCTAGTGTGTTTATTTCTGAATGAATATAATTTGTTTTTATATGATGATCTGAAAGATAATTATATAGGTCCTCAGCCATTTGTTTGGTAAGTGTTGTTATTAAAACACGTTCATTTTTTTTCATTCTTTTTTTAATTTCAGATAAAATGTCATCTATTTGACCTTTCGAGGGTTTAATTTTTACTATGGGATCAAGTAATCCTGTTGGACGAATTATTTGTTGCGCACAATGCAAATCTTCCCATTTTGGTTTTTCTATACTAGGAGGGGTTTTTTCTTTTTTGCATGTCTGGATTTCATAATCTCCTGGTGTAGCAGAAACATAAATGCAGGTATTTATACTTTTTTCAAATTCATTAAATTGTAATGGCCGATTATCTTTTGCAGATGGGAGTCTAAATCCGTAATCAACTAAAGATTGTTTTCTGCTTTGATCGCCATTATACATACCCCGTACTTGGGGAATCGTAACATGGGATTCATCGATAAATGTAATAAAATCTTTTGGGAAAAAATCAAGTAGAACACCAGGGGCATCTCCCGGGTTTCTACGAGATAAATGTCGAGAGTAGTTTTCAATTCCTTTGCAATATCCCATTTCTTCAATCATTTCTAAATCATAATTTGTTCGTTGTTTAATTCGTTGAGCTTCTAATAATTTTCCTTCTTTCTCAAACATGTTTATTTGAGTTGTTAGTTCATTTCTTATATCTTTAACAGCTTCCTTCTTATTATCGTGAACAACGTAATGAGTTGCGGGAAAGATTTTAAGTTCGGTTTGGGTAGATAAGGTTTTCATTGAAACGGGCTCTAAAATGGAAAGATTATCTATTTCGTCTCCATAAAACTCACATCTGTAAATAGTTTCATCCCAAGAGGCGTAAATGTCTAGGGTGTCTCCTTTAAGTCTAAATTTTCCTGGACTTAGTTCAAAATCGTTTCGTTCATATTGACTTTCTTGAAGTTTTAGAAGTAAAGACCTTCTGTTGTATGTTTTGCCTTGTTCTAAATGAAGAATGGCTTTTAAATAGTCTTCGGGTACTCCTAGTCCGTAAATACACGATACAGATGCTACAATAATTACATCCCGTCTTAGCAATAAGGAGCGGGTTGCACTATGTCTGAAACGTTCGATTTCTTGATTAATATCTGCTTCTTTTTCAATATAGGCATCTCGAGATGCAATATAGGCCTCTGGTTGATAATAATCATAATAGGAAATAAAAAATTCAACAGCATTTTTTGGGAAAAATTCTTTAAATTCGTTACATAGTTGAGCAGCTAGTGTTTTATTATGAGCTAAAATAAGAGTAGGTCTATTTAATTGTTCGATGACTTTGGCCATTGTGAATGTTTTTCCAGATCCTGTTACACCTAATAATATTTGTTGATTTATATTGTTTTGAATACCAGTTACAAGTTGGTTTATTGCGTTGGGTTGATCTCCACTAGGTTTGAAGTCTGTTTTAAGTTTAAAATCCATAATTTTAGTTTATCATTAATACTGTATTTAATTTAATGGGGTACTTTTTGTTAGGGAGTTTTTTTGTATTTATATTTTATAATCTTTTCATTTTTATGATAATGTTAGGTTAGTGGTAGTAAATAAAAATGTTTGGATTACAGGTGCAAATCGAGGAATTGGTTTAGCTCTTACACAGCTATATTGTGAAAAGGGCTATAATGTTTTTGCCTGTTGTAGAAAAGCATCTAAAGAATTAATTTTTACCTCGGCTACTATTATTGAAGGTTTAGATGTTACTAATGAAGCTACTTTTTCTTCTTTAGATAATTACTTGGCGTCGTCTTCTGTAGATATTTTTATTAATAATGCAGGGTTGTTGCAAAATGAAGTAATTTCAAATTTAAGCTCTTTTGCTAAAAAGTCTATAGAAAAACAATTTAAAGTAAATACTTTAGGCCCTTTGTATTTAACAGGATATTTATATTCTTATTTGAAAGAAGGTTCAAAACTTGTGTTTATAACATCTAGAATGGGTTCTATTAAAGATAATACATCGGGTGCTAGATATGGGTATCGTATGAGTAAAGCTGCTTTGAATGCGGCTGTTAAGTCGTTGTCTATAGATTTAAAAGATAAAAATATTCCGGTGTGTTTAGTTCATCCAGGTTGGGTAAGAACGGATATGACTGGAAACACTGGAAATATTGATCCTGTAGCCGTAGCGTTGCAAATTAGAGACCGTATTCAAGGGTGTACAATAGATAATTCTGGTATGTTTTTTCATGCAGATGGGCAGGAGTTATCTTGGTAAATCTGATACTTTTTATTTAAGTTGATTTTAGTTGTGAAAGCTTGTGTTTAATAATAAATAAAAAATAATTGAAATATTTTTTGCAAGAATTACGATAACAAATTACAATAAACTTGATTTTTAAATTTTGGTTTTATTGAAATAGAATTTAAAGAGGGAAGATTAGTGAAAAAAATATTATATTTTTTGTGTTTTATATTTATAACTGTTAATTTTGTTTTTGCATCTGATGTAGTTGTAAACGTGGTTCCAAATCCTGTTCAAATTAATCAATCAGCTCGTGTTTCTTTGGTTTCAGAGTTTGATGTTTTTCAAGCTGTTTTAGTGGTTGGAGATCAAAAAATTAACTTGAAAAAAGTTACGAGTAGACTTCATAGAATCAATGTTATAGCAACTAAGAAAATGCAAGGAAAAAGTGTTTATATAAGGGTTTTTAAATCGAAAGATTTGCATTTTAAATTACCTGTATCTTTACAAGTTGTTACAAGTCAAGGTCAAAAAGATGCTTATTCTGTTCTTGATTCAAAACAAGTTTCTGTATTAGATATTGATAATTCTCAAATTGAAATTGATAGATTACAAGATAAACTAGATTTGCTGGATCAGCGGAATCAAAAATTAGAAGATAAAATTGGCGATTTAAATAATCAGTTAATTAATCAAGAAGAGCTTGATTTGTCACGAAAAGAAGTAAAAGAGCGCCAACAACAGCTTGAGTTGTTGAAGGAAAGACTAGAAACGCAAGAACATCAACGTAAAAACTCTATTGCTAATTTGCAGCAAAAGATTGTTGAATATGAAACACTGCAAGAAGGGTTAACTAAAAAAGAAAGTATACTATCTCAAATGGAAGATGACCTGTCAAAAAAATCTAATAAATTATCTACTGAAGAGATGCGTTTGGAAGGTGAAAAGGTTGTTATTAAAGAGAAAAATATTTTATTATCTCAAAAGAGAACTGATTTGAAAAATAAAACGATAGCGCTTTCTCAGTTAAAAGATGAAGTTTCAAAACAGCAAAAAGAATTAAAAAAACGGTCTGTTAATATAAAATTAAAAAAGAAAAAAATTACGGTACAAGAGGTTAACTTATCTAAAAGAGAAACAGATCTAACTTCTCAAAAAAGGAAGTTAACTGTTATGTCAGGTAAGATTTCTAAAAAAAGAAAAGATCTTTTGGCTTTAAATATAAATATAGACTCTAAGCGTCAACGAGTAGAATCTGAGAAGAAGCGATTTTATCTTGATAAAAAGAAAAAAGAACGTGTTATCGCACAACAGCAAGCGTATATAAAAACTTTAGAGAAAAAAATGGTGGATAGTGTGAATTCTTTATCTGAATTGGAAAGATTTCATTTAAATAAAGAAGAATCAATTATGATGGAGTCTCAAAAAGTTGATAATGCAAAACAGGTATTAGAAAATGAAAAGCTTGCTTTTTCTTATGAAAAGAAAGCCGTTAAGGAACTTGAGCTTGAGCTATCTGTTCGTATTGAGATGATGAAGAAATTAGGTGTTTATATTGATAGCAAGTTAGATGAATTAAAGCAGCAGTTTATTAATAATAAAGATTATCAAAATAGATATGAAACAGATATGGGAAAAAAAGTAGATCATATCGATAATCTTACTCGACTTATCGAAAAAAGAGCATCACGCATGGAGTATTTAAATTACAAGTTAATGGAGAAAAATAAACGATTAAAATCAGATCTAAAAGATAGTTTATCTCCAGATTATCGTTTTGCATTTTCACCTTATTTAGGATTAAGAATTAATGAATCAGAGAGTCAAATTTATGATTCTAAAGAGGTTGGCTTTAGGTTGCTTGCCTTTGCTGGCACTCGTTTTCATGTAGCCTCTGGAATTGGATTATATAATTATATAGAACGAGATGCCAATGGCGCAACGCAGGCTGGAAAATCAACTACATTTTCTTTTGATATGGGGTATTTGTTTAATCCGATGGAAAAAATAGGTGTATATTTAAGTTCTGGTGTAGCTGGTGCCTTGCTTTCTGATGCCTTACCTACTCATGTGTCTGCAGGACTTGACTTTAAGTATAGAGCTAAAGAGAATTTAAACACGTTTTTAGGTCTTACTATTGCAGATTCTGCAATGGTTAGGTTTGGTGTAGAGACGCATCTAGTTTCTACAAAAAAATCTGTATCTTATCCCTTACACGGAACTGAATCCTCAGGTGATGAAAGGGACTTTGAAAATAGTAAAGAAAATATTTTTGTTACAATGAATGATTTAATGCCAAGTTATGTTTTTTATAATAAACCTGTTTTATTTACGGATCTTAAAAAGGGTTGGTATTTTAAATCTGTTCAAGCAATAAATGAGTTAGGTGTTTATTCTGCTAATACTATTAACAATCAATTTAAACCTAATGAAAATTTGAGCTATGAAAATGCGTCGTACTTGTTAAATTGGATGTATGATATTGATGACCTATTAATTGTAGACCCTGTTGATATTTCATTTTCAATTTTTTCAGATTTACATGAGAATGTGCAGGTTTCAGTGTATGTAAAAGATGAATCTGGAACGATTATAGATACATTATATGATAAAGAAAAAGTTTATGTGGGGGCTCAATCTCTGACTTGGGATCCATCTAAACTACAACGTCAATTAAGTCCAGGTACCTATTATGTTTATTTAGATATTTTTTCTAATGAAATTCAACATAAAAAAAAGGCATATTCTGTAGAGGCGTCTTTAACCAACTCAATTGTTAAACCATTTGAAATACAGGCTGTTGATTCTTATAAAGAATTTTTAACGTTAAATGGTGAATCTGCTGATGTTTCTTATATTCAAAAAGCACTAGAAAATGATTGGATAGAATTTAATGAAAGTACTACAAATAATACCGTTACTCGAATAGATTTTATTGTATCTATTAGTAAGCTTTTAGTTGAATCGGGGGCGTTGTATAGGCCAATTAATATTGATTTTACACCCTATAAAGATTGGGCGCTTGTTCCTTTAAATAAAAAACGATTTTTAACTACTTATGTTTTGGAGTTAGGTTACGGAGGAGATTCATTAAGTAAGCTAAACCCAAATGATTTAATAACAAATGCTCAAGCTGCTGTAATTTTGGATCGGTTTTTTCAATGGAAAAAAGAAAAGTTACAAAGTTCAAATAGATACTTTAATGTTAAATCAGTTGCTTTTAAACACTAATATTAATATGTTATAATTATCTCTTCTTAATAAGGGAGTTATAGATATGCAAAAAAAGTTGTTTAATAAAATATTAATTGCCAATCGTGGAGAAATCGCTGTTCGGATTATTCGAGCTTGTAAAGAATTAGGCATTAAATCTGTTGCTGTTTATTCTGATGTAGATAAAGACTCATTGCATGTAAAATTAGCAGAGGAGTCTATTTGTATAGGGCCTGCAAGTCCTGCAAAAAGTTATTTAAATATCCCTGCTATAATATCTGCTTGTGAGGTTACAGGTGCTGAGGCAATTCATCCGGGATATGGATTTTTGTCTGAAGATGCTGATTTTAGCGATATTTGTAAAGCAAATAAAATTACATTTATTGGTGCATCTGGTAGATGTATTGGGTTAATGGGAAATAAATCTCAAGCTAAGAAAACAATGATTGAATTAGGAGTTCCTACAGTTCCTGGATCTAAAGATATTATTAGATCTCAAAAGCAACTTAAAAAAGTTGCAGAACAGACATCGTATCCGTTATTGCTAAAAGCATCATCTGGTGGTGGTGGTAGGGGTATGCGCTTGGTTGAGCATGAAAAAGACTTAATATCGTCTTATGATGCAGCTTATAATGAGGCCGTTTCGGCTTTTGGAAATGGAGATATTTATGTAGAGAAATTTATTGAAAATCCTCGTCATATTGAAATTCAAATTTTATCTGATAGTTCCGGACATGCTATTCACTTAGGTGAGAGAGAATGTTCTATTCAGCGTCGTCATCAAAAATTAATTGAGGAGGCACCCTCTCCTGCAGTGGATAAAAGGCTTCGAAAAAAGATGGGAGATGCTGCTGTGAAAGCTGCTGTTGGTATTAGATATGAAGGTGCTGGAACTGTTGAGTTTTTAGTTGATAAACATGGAAAATTCTATTTTATGGAAATGAATACTCGTATTCAAGTAGAACACCCTGTAACAGAAATGGTAACTGGAGTTGATTTGGTAAAAGAGCAAATTATTATTGCGGCTACAAAAAAACTTACTTTGAAGCAAAAAGATATTAATATTAATGGTCATGCTATGGAATTTAGAATTAACGCTGAAGACTATACTAAAAACTTTTTACCTATGCCTGGGGTAGTTGAGTTGTTTTTGCCTCCTGGAGGTAAAGGTGTACGTACCGATAGTTATCTTTATCCTGGTTTTAATGTTCCTGCTAATTATGATTCATTGTTAGCTAAAATAATTGTATGGGGAAATAACAGAGAAGAAACGTTGTGTCGTGCAAATAGAGTGTTAGAAGAATTTATAATTGATGGTGTGGTAACTACAATTCCATTTCATCAAAAAGTAATAAATCATACTGCATTTAAAAGTGGCGATTTTGATACTGGATTTGTTGAAAAACATTTTAAAAGTTTGAAGTGATGGGTTCAAGACATGCAAGTAGAAAGCTTGCGATGCAGTGTTTGTATCAATTTCAAACTCGATTAGAAAAAGATAGCTCTTTTGTAGATGTTTTTATAGAAGATAGTAGTTATGATCAAAAAACACAATTATGGGCTAGTGTTTTGGTTAAGGGAGCAATTGTCTATATAAACGCTGCCGATAGTTTAATAGAAAAATATGCTATTGGTTGGAAACTAGATAGAATAGATTATGTTGATTTGAGTATTTTACGGTTAGCATTTTATGAGTTTTCGTATAAAGAAACGCCAGATACTGTTATTGTTAATGAAGCGATTGAGTTAGCAAAAGAGTTTTCATCTCCAGATTCACCTAAATTTATTAATGGTATTCTAGGAAAGTATATTAAAGATAAATGTTTACCGGAATAATTAAACAAATAGGGACTGTTAAAAAGATTGTATCTTTAAATAAAGGGATAGATGTTGTTATTTCTTGTAATACAAATGATTTACAATGTGAGCTTGGAGATAGTATGAATGTTAATGGAGTTTGTTCTACTGTTACTACATTTAATGATCATGAATTTACTGTTCAGTATTTGGAAGAAACTTTAGATAAGACAACGTTTGATTCTATGAAAATAGGGGATAAGCTTAATCTTGAACCAAGTTTAACTCTGAAGGCTAAATTAAGTGGGCATTTTGTTTCTGGTCATGTAGATGGTGTTGGTAGTATTGAGAAGATGCATTTAAATGACCCTTGGGGATTGCTGAAAGTGAATTTTGATTCTAATTTGGCTCCTTATTTTATTTATAAAGGGTCTATTTGTGTAGATGGCATTAGTTTAACTATTGCAGAAATTCAAAATAATTCGTTTATTTGTTATATTATTCCTCATACATTTACAGAAACGATTTTGAATTATAAAAAATCGGGCGATAGAGTGAATTTAGAATGTGATTTTATTGGAAAATATGTTTTAAGAAACATTGAAATGGGGAACTTAAGTTTAAATGACAAATAATAAGTTTAAATTAAATACTATTAAAGATGCTATAGCAGATATTGCTAATGGTAAAATGGTTATTGTAGTAGATGATGAAGATAGGGAAAATGAGGGCGACTTGGTTATGGCGGCTCATTTTGTTACGCCTGATTGTATTAATTTTATGATTAAGCATGCTAAGGGATTAGTGTGTGTTCCAGTCGTAGATGACGTTTTAGACCGTCTAGATATAACAGAAATGGTAAAAGAAAATATGGACCCTCATAAAACTGCCTTTACTGTATCCTTTGATGCTGCTAAAAAACATGGTATTAGTACTGGTATTTCTGCATCTGATAGAGCTAAAAGTATTCAAGTTTTGATAAACCCTAATAGTAAACGTGATGATATTGCTACGCCAGGTCATTTGTTTCCTTTGCGTGCACGTAAAATGGGAGTTTTAAAACGTGCTGGGCATACAGAAGCGGCTGTTGATTTAGCTCGTTTAGCTGGAGTTTGTCCTGCAGGTGTTATTTGTGAAATTATAAACCCTGATGGCGAGATGGCGAGATTACCTGATTTAGTTTTATTTGCTAAAACACATGATTTGAAAATTGTTACTATAAAAGATCTTATTCAGTATAGAATTCAGAATGAATCGTTTATTGAAAAGATAGAAACAGTTAAGTTGCCTACTGAATTTGCCATGTTTGATCTTTCTTGTTATTTAGATAAGATTAATCATAAATATCATTATGCGCTTACTTATGGTGATTATAAGAAATCGCCAGCTATGGTAAGAGTTCATTCAGAATGTATTACGGGAGATGTTTTTGGTTCTTTACGTTGTGATTGTGGTCCTCAATTGCATACGGCAATGAAAATTATTGTAAAAAACAAAGCTGGGGTAATTTTATATATGAGTCAGGAAGGGCGAGGAATTGGTATCGCTAATAAACTCAAGGCGTATAAGTTACAAGAAGAAGGTTTAGATACGGTAGAGGCCAATGAAAAGTTAGGTTTTCCTGCAGATTTACGTGATTATGGAGTTGGGGCTCAGATTTTATTAGATTTAGGAATTGAAAAAATGAATTTGTTAACGAATAATCCTCGTAAAATTGTTGGGTTAAAGGGATATGGATTGGAAGTGGTTAATAGAGTTCCTATTAAAATTGAATCAAGTAAATTTAATAATAATTATTTAAAAACAAAAGAAAATAAGTTAGGACATTATAAATGAAAACTATAAATGATACTGAGTTGTCGGCAGTGGAGCCTATTGGGATGGGAGACGAGGACGGATCTGGTTTAAAAATTGCGGTTGTTGTGGCTACTTATAATACTAAAATATCTCAGGGGTTATTGGATGGGTGTATTCGTGGTTTAGATAAGTGTAAGGTTGCAAATAGAAAAATTATTAAAATAGATGGTAGTTTTGAATTACCTTTAATTGCTCAGAAATGCATAAATTCTTATGATGGAGTAATTTGCTTAGGTGCTGTTATAAAAGGAGATACAGCTCACTTTGAATATGTTTCAGATCAAACAGCTCGAGGAATTCAAGATGTTATGCTGAAGTATGGAAAACCGGTTGTGTTTGGTGTTTTAACTACGTATAATTTCGCCCAAGCTTTGGAGAGAACTTTAGATGATGATAATAATAAAGGCTTAGAATCTGCGTTAACTGCGGTTAAAATGTGTAATTTAATTATAAAATTAAATTAATTAATAGGCTCTAATAACCCCAATACATTTACCTATAATAATATTTATGTCTTTTTTATTTAAAATTATGGGTTTGTAGTTAATGTTTTCTGGGTGCAAACTTATTTCATTTTTTGTTTTTACAAATCTTTTTAACGTTGCTTCATTATTGATTTGAGCTGCAATTATATCGTTGTTTTTAACTTGGAATGTTTTGTCTATAATAGCGATATCTCCTTCCATAATTCCAATATTTTTCATGCTATCACCTGATATTTTTAGCGCAAATCTGTTTTTTGATGTTTTTAGCATTTCTAACTGTTCAATAGTGGAGGTATTAAATTGGATTTCTTCTGATGGAATTCCTGCCTTTATAGACCCTATTATGGGTGTAGCAAGAGGGTTGTTTGTAATTGTAATAGCTCTTGCTTTTGAATGACGTTTTATAAATCCTTTTTTTTCTAATATTTCTAAATAAGTTCTTACTGTACCGTCGGATTTAAATTTAAAATATGTTTTTATATCTTTATAAGATGGATAGAATGTGTGGTCTTTATAAAAATTACAAATAAAATAGAGTACGTCTTTTTGTTTTTTTGTTAATGTCATGAAAGAAAATTAGAATCATCAAAAATTACGTATAAATCAACAATATATAGATTTGTTGATTCTATAGGTGTTATTTTTGCTCCAATTTTATTTGAAAAGTCTTTCGCAATATTAATTAATCCAATTTCTGAAAAAGATGAGTTTTCTATTGCGTTTTTGTTTATTTTTTCAATTTGAAAAGCGGCTATATTCTTATTATTTATTCTTGTTAATGTGTGTTGTAAGCGTGTAATGTGGCTTTTATTCGAAATATTGGTAACTTGAATTAAAATAGAAGAATCGTGTTTTTTTATTGAAATACTAATGTCACTATAATCTTTTTCGCTAAATTTAATTGCGTT
>CAXBWG010000012.1:0-15832 GCA_963979105.1 uncultured bacterium
CTGTCAATTAATAACCCTTTCACTTGTTTTGCAATCTTAACTAACTCTGTATCATCACTGTGAATAAATTCAACTGTATCTGCATATAATATCGATTTCATCTGCGAAATATAATTAGTGATTAATTCAAGATTATCAGACTTTGCATCTAACTCATCAATATACTTATCATCAAACCACCATAACAATAAATTATAAAATGCAGGTAATTCATCAGGAGATTCATAAGCAACATCTGCAAGTAATGAAAAATCAATTTGAGCTAATAGAGAATGTGTTTTTTTAGGTCTAATTTCAATGCTATATTCAGAACAAAAGTTACTTAATGCCGAACATTTTCTCACAAAAACATCGTCACTTGTTTTAGATCTAGGATAAAATCGTACAGCATGTAAATTCTTTTGCTCTCCATTTACTTCAAAATCCCGATGAATATGTCTTACCTTGACTGCGCTTAAGCTAGATAAACTAGCAAAATTTTGTGGGTTACTTAAGTTACTAACATTATTATTAATACTCACTTTTAAAGATTGAATATTAGAAAATTTTGAAAGATCAAAAAGGACTTTAGCCTGAGCAACCGCATCTTTTGAAGTTAATGGTAACTGTGGAAATGATTGCCTATATTTCAACTGATTAATTAACTTGTTAACAATTTCAGATGTGCAATTTAACCGCTTACCTTTTTCTTCAAAATAGTTATAGGCTCCTTTAGCGTTTTTTTTCTCATTAGGTTTCTTAGTAATATAGTCTTGTAAACTATTTATCAATTCTAAGGGACTTAAATTTTGAGGTGATCTAGGCTTATCTTCAATCTTTTTTAATAACACACCTAAATTTGTTAATACTTTTACACGATGTAAATTAGAGTCCTGTAAACTTTCTGGAACACGTTCTAAACTCATCCACTTTCTAACAACTTTTGCTTGATCTGAATATGATGGACTTTCTTGATCTAAGATTTGCATATACACATCTGCGGCCTGATTTGCCCAAATAAAAAACTCTTCATTAGGCTCTGTATTGCTTAAATCCTCACATCTTTGAATTACTTTTCTTAATTGTGTTTTTGATTTTTCAAAATTTAAAGTTTCCTTATTTAGTAATGCTTGATTAAATTCAATTTGCAATTTTATTAATGCAGAATCCAAAAAGATGCTTCCTGTTGGATTTTCAACTGATATTGAATTTTTAATTTCTGTCTCTTCAATGACGTCACAAAATTTTTGTGCAGTATCATAATAGACTTTGGCCTCTGTAACATTAGATGAATTCATATGATGACTTCCTATAATTTCTAAATTTATAGCTATCTGATTATAAATTTCAAGCATATAACTTTTAAAGTTATCTCGATCTATTGAAATTTCTTCAATAGAGGAATCTGGAATAGGCTCAAGTAGTAATTCAAATTTATTAAATATACTAGCCATTTCTTCAGAAAACTTTCCCAAATGTGGGCCATCACGCCCTTTTTTAGGAGTTTTTATAGAGTTCAACAGTGTTCCTACTCTTATAGAATTTTGAAGCCTCTTAGTTTTTATCTTTTTTTTAGGAGGTTCATCACTTTTTTTCTCAGCAATTTCTTTAGCAAAACTAATCGTATCATTATAAAATTGAGATATTAATTTATTTAACGTTTTATTTACTTCAGCTATTTCATAATGTTCTTGAGCTAATGAAGATACGTCTGCTTGTGATACAGTTAAAGGTAACTGCTTAGCTTGTGAAAGATTAAAATACGATAAAGCACTATTGATTAATGACATAATTTTTTTAATAAAAAACTTTTAAAATATATTTCTTGTCCTTATTTACACAATTTTATGATAATTTGTCAAGCTATTTTCTCTTCTAAACATACACCCTCAACTTTAATTGTGCTTTAAATAATGCTAACCTAAATAAAAATAAAATTAATATTAAACAATATGAAAAAAAACATCTAAATTGCAACTATCACTAAAGTTGACATGATTGCTGATTAACAAGAACAATGTAGATAGCTATATTTTTTTTAAAATAAAATATGTACAGATATTAAACCCGAATAATGCAGTTGAAATGATGATAGTGCGTTATTTTGGGCATAAGTGAGTTTAATTTAATGTAAAAAATCCTGGAGGCATAATTCATTTATGTTGACGCATTTTTTATATTAAATTGGGCTCAATTAGGTTCTGTATGATGCAATAACATGTGTTCAACTGCATTATTCGGGTTAACTATTATAAAACACAATTATATACTCGAAATTTATTACAAGAGCGTTTATCTCATGAAAATTTGGAAAATTAAAAAAATGTCAATTTAGATAACTTTGCAATATATAACAGTATTTAAGTCCACTGAAGAGTGTGCTTTGCTACTTCTCTACCAAAATTAGTCAATTTCAAATCATTACCTGATCTTAAAATATAATTTTTTTGGACAGCAAATTTAGCCACTTTTTTTGCAAACTTTTCTGGCCAATTCATATGTGTAATCATATTTGAAATTGTATTTTCTAATATCTCGTTTGATTTTCCTTCATGATCTAATAACTGAACCAATAACATTCGAGTTGAAAATGTTAATTTATTTTCATTAAATTTGATCACTTTAATTATTAAGCCTGATTTTGGAGAGAAAAATAACGTTATTAAAAATAACAGCCCGCTACAGCTAACAATTGCCCCAGAAATAGAAACATCTAATGCAAAAGCTCCTAAATACCCAATTAAAACAGATAATATTCCAACAATAGAACTCACGATAATCATACGAGATAACCGTTTTGTTAATAAAAAGGCTGTTGCAGGCGGTGTAATCATAAGTGCTACAACTAAAATAGAGCCCACCGACTCAAACGCACCAACGGCTGTTATACTTGTCATAATCATAAGCCCGTAGTGAATAAGGATAGGTGAAAATCCTAGCGCGTGAGCAAGGGATTTATCAAATGTAGAAATTTTTAATTCCTTATAAAAAATAAAGGTTAAACTACTATTTACTATTAAAATAAAACTCATTATCCATAGAGCCACAGGGCCTAAATCATAGGAAAACATATTAAGTCGCTCAAATGGAGTAAATGCAATTTCTCCAAATAATACACAATCAGAATCGATATGAATCGATCCCATATATTTTGAAATTAAAATAACGCCAATTGAAAAAAATAATGGAAAAACAAGCCCAATGGCGGCATCTTCTTTTAATCGCTTAGTGGAAATTAACCACTCCGTAATCATTACAGTTACCAACCCTGTTAATCCGGCTGAAATAATTAATAAAGGAGAATCTAGAGAACGTGCATAAAAAAACGCAATTACTATTCCTAACAGACTAGCATGAGAAATTGCATCAGACATTAATGACATTCCTCGAAGAACTAAAAATACCCCGGGCAAAATACAAGCTTGTACTAAAATAATCGCAATTACAATTATTTCTAATTCAGGCATTTTTTGTTTCCTTCAAAAGGTTTTTAACATACTTAACACCCTTTATACTTAATCCCCAATATCCATTTCTGGGATTATATACCAATTTTTTATTTTTTAATTTATTTAATATAGATAAAGTGCTTCCTTCTCCAACAAAATCTAAAACGGTAATATCGTGAGCAAATGTAGGGTCTTTTTGGACTTCACTAAACTGATATAGATTTAATAAAACTCGATCAGAATGAATTGTAAGCTTTTGATTGATATGACGAATATAACTAACAAAAATCCCTCTTTTTGGTGCAAAAAACAATGAAATAACCACAATAATACTAACCATAATTACAATTACTGGTCCCGTTGGCATCTTTTCATATAAAGAACTAATTATGACCCCCGACACACTAGACAAAATGCCAAATAATGCAGATAACATTACCATCTTATATAATTGATCTGTCCATTGTCTAGCGGCTACTGCAGGTGCAATAATTAATGCGCTCATTAATACTACTCCAACAGCTTGTAACCCTACAACAATGGAAATAACCGTTAAAAATGTAATAAAAAAATCAATTCTTTTTTGAGGAAAACCTAATGTAGAGGCAAAGTCCTTATCAAAAGAAACAACTTTAAACTCTTTCCAAAATAAGATTAAAAATAATATTACAACAATGCCTAATGAGCCCATAACATAAATATCGTTACGTAATAATGTAGCTGCATTACCAAACAAATATACATTTAAACCACTTTGCTCTGAAATTTCTTGAGATTGGATATAAGTTAATAACACCAATCCAAAGCCAAAAAAAACAGATAAAATTATACCCAACGCTGCATCTCGCTTAAGTTCTGAATATTCCTGAATTAAATGCAATAACAAGGCCCCGATAACGCCTGCTACAATTGCACCCGCTAACAAAGTCCATGACTGTTTGGAAACAGATATTAAAAAAGCAATACAAATTCCTGGTAGTGCGGCATGCGCTATACAATCACCCAATAAGGACTGTCTTCTTAATACCGCAAATACACCTAACGATCCTGCAACAGATCCAATAATTGATGTTCCAATAATTACAATCAAGAACGTATAATTTAAAAATAGACTTGAAATCACATCATGCATTAGTCTAAATCTAAATTTAGAGCAACATCCTTTCCTATATTAAATGTTCGCCCTCCATATGTAAGCTGTAAATTTTTTGGAGTTAATACCTTTTTAACCGGTCCACATGCAATCTTTCGTACATTCAAAAGTAAAACCCAATCAAAATACTCTTTTAATGTTTGTAAATCATGATGTACAACAATTACAGTCTTTCCATCAGATCGTAGTAATTTAAGTAAATTTACAATAGCTTTTTCTGTTGCAATATCAACGCCTACAAACGGCTCATCCATAAAATAAATTTCCGCATCTTGAACTAAGGCACGAGCTAAAAAAATCCGCTGCTGTTGCCCTCCTGACAATTGATTAATTTGACGGTCAAAAAAATCTTCCATACCAACTTTTTCCAACGCCTTTTTAGCTAACTCATAATCGGTTACTCCTGGCCTTGAAAACCACCCCAAATGCCCATATCTCCCCATTAAAACAACATCAATTACAGTTGTAGGAAAATCCCAATCAACTGAATTTCGCTGTGGAATATAAGCTATTTTTTTCCGTACTCTTTTATAGTTTTGACCAAAAAATGACACCGTACCTGCAGCGGGTTTAATAAGTCCTAACATTGCCTTAATTAAGGTTGTTTTACCAGCACCATTTGGTCCCACAACAGATAACAGTACTCCTTTTGGAATTTCAACATCAATATCCCATAAAACAGGCTTTTCTTTATAAGCTACCGTTAAATCATTTACAGTAATTAATGCTTTATTTTCAATCATTTCACTGTAAAATTTCTTGTTTATGTTTTTTAAAAAACAACTTTTGTATACGTTATTAACCCAATAATATCGTCATTTTCTGAATGATAATTTTCGTAAATTAAATCTGATTTTAATTCAAACATGTTATCTAGTGGATAACTAAGACCAAGGCTAAGTCTAGATACATCGCCTCTAATTTCAGATGACGTTGATAATATAGAAGGGTTTGAAAGCCCTATAGTTCCTGAATCTGAGCTTTCAGGAGCCCACACATCATATCTTAGTAATACAGTATATTTTTTAATTTTTGTTGAGGCTTCTAACAAGTACGATAATACAGAGTCACTAGTACCTACCTTAGTTGTATAATTTAACCCTGAAAGATAAGATCTAAATGCAATATTTGAAACTATAGTTGAGTATGTAATTACCAAAGAATAAATGTCTGAATTAAATGTCGTTGCAACCTTAAAATCATTGCTAGCAAGAGCTGCTAAACTTATCTTAGATTGATCTGTGAAATCCCATTCAAGATTAACAAATTTTCCAAAAAACTTTGATGATGAACTCTGTGAATTTATATTGTTAAATAATCCTGAAGAAACATTGATAGAATTTATTTTCTTTTTATAAAGCATGCCAATTGCGCCGATATTGGATACAGCACTAGATGCTAAAAAACTAAACATCAACGGGTTAACAATTAACGATTTTGTTTTAAAACTCGCATTATTAGAAAGATTAAGCGAATAATCACCAAATTCAACATCATAAGATCCCATTACAACATCGAAATTATTTTTAGTATTATGATAGCTAAGTGCAAAATCAAACGATGCAGGTGAAAACCCTAAACTACTTTGAGCTAATCCAGAAAAAATTGTATTGTGAAAACTAATATTTGAATTTAACGGATAATCAATTGAAAAATTAATAGCACTATCAAATTTATCTGAGTTAGAACTACTTTGAGCATAGCCAGAAACCCCAGAAACAAACTCAGATGACATTGTCATTCCATTAATAAACGAACACAGTAAAATACTTAGTATAAATAATCTAATTATCATAATTAACTCCTTTTTTTATATACCCCTTTCATTAAACTTCACGCCAATAAAAACCCAGTATTATCAATAAAGCCATAATATAAGAACAATATAGTATACATTATTTCGATACATTATCTAAATTATTTTTTTTAAATACAGATAACCCCGCTACAATTGTTTGCACATTAAAATCGAACATGCCTAAATATGTCCCCTCTTTTGTTCCTTTCTCTCCTAGCGCATCAGAAAATAATTCTCCACCAATTTCAACATTCCACCCTTTTGCACGTACTGCATCTTGAACCGCTCTAATCTGTCTAGGTGAAACAGATGATTCTATAAAAATTGCAGGAACTTGTTTTTCAACTATTAGGCTGGCCAACTTTTCTACATCAGCTAACCCCGCTTTAGATTGAGTTGAAACGCCTTGTAATGCAATTACTTCAAAATTATAGGCTCTGCCAAAATAACTAAACGCATCATGTGCCGTAATAAGCACCTTTTGATTATCTTTTAACATATTTATTAGGTTAATATTAGTATGTTGTAATTGATTTAGCTGAGTCATAAATTGCTTATAGTTTTTTTCAAAATAATCATTAAATTCTGGATACTCTTTTATTAACTGATCTTTAATTTCTAAAACTGCAATTGAAAACAGTTCTAAATCAAACCATATATGCGGATCATATAATAAATTATCAACTTTAATTAACATTTTCTTATCGATACTATCACTTATAGAAACAACTGTTTTCTTATCTTTAAGTTTTATAAGAAACTCATCCATTTTAGCCTCTAAATGTAGTCCGTTATAAAAAATCATAGCAGCATCACTTAAAAGTCTTACATCTTTTGCAGAGGCTTTATACAAATGAGGATCGACACCTGCCCCCATTAACCCCTCTACATTTAATTTATTTCCAGCGATTATAGAGACAACATCTGCAATTATTGATGTTGTACATACAATATTTGTTTTAATAGTTGATGATTGATTACACCCCATCAAAATAAAAAACAATATACAAAATAAAAAATTTATTCCTTTTCTCATTACACACCTACTTTTTTATTTTATTAGGGATAACCCAAATATGCTGACTAACAAATTCTGAAATATGAATAATCTGAGAGTCAATTTGAATATCCATAGACAGATCAAAATCATATTTTTTTTGAATTTCAATATCCGAACCTAACTTACACTTAATTGAAGTAATGTAATTCAAAAAAGATTTATTATCATTACTAATTCTTACTACTTGTACCCTAGAAGAAATATCTATATCAGCCAATATAGAAACAGACTCATATCTAGGATAATTCCCATCTTTTTGTGGGATAGGATCTCCATGAGGGTCAAACTTTGGATAATTTAAAAAAATATCAATTTTATCAATTAACATATCTGAAACGGCATGCTCTAAGTTTTCGGCCTCTTCATGAACATCATCCCATGAAACATCTAAGCATTTTGATAAAAACAACTCCAATAAACGATGCCTTCTTAAAACATTTAATCCCAAAACCTCACCATGTTTAGTTAGCTTTATCCCTTTATAAGGTTCATGAATAATATATTTTTTTTCAGAAAGTTTCTTTACCATTTCAGTTACAGATGCAGGTGTAATATCTAACAACTCAGAGAGTTGAGTTGTTCTAATTACTTCGGAAGTACTCATATAGTGACTTACGATAGCTTTCAAATAATTTTCTGTACTAATTGTCATAATTTAGGCTTGCCTAAATTATAATAACCTACATACCTAAATCCCGCAATGTATAGATAGAATTTAATTATAAATTTTTAACAATAACACTATAAGAGGATATAAAAATAAGGATAATATTTTTTCTGAAACACACTATTTATATTTATTTTACTTAAGTTAAAATATACTATACAGAAAGTTCACTTAGATTAAATAAATTAAAAACATCCTTATAATATCGAATTGAATACTATAACAAAAACACCCTATAGTATTCTATGTAATGTATTTTTTAAAAAATTTTTTATATATCTTCTTATTTGTTAATAAATATATTATCGATTAATTTGAATATCATTGCTATTTGCAAATATTCATATAATAATGTTGAGTAATGCTTAGTAAAATTATAATTTTAATTTTAAAATATTCTACATTTCTTGCAATGATTACTTTAATTGTTCTTGCAGTTTTTCATTCAGATAAAGCAGGTATCCATAAATTAGGTGATTATTATGAATCACACGAAGATCCTTTTCAAATAACAATTCGATAATTTACTTAGATTTATTATTATTAATAAATATAGACTTACTTAGACTCTTCGTCTATTACATCATAATCTTTAACAACGCTCATAGCGATAACGAAATCTTTATTATCACATTTAACAATACGAACACCTTGAGCTTCACGTTTTTGAGTTGAAATTTTTCCAACATCTTGTTTACATAGTGTTCCTTTTTCAGTAACAATGATTGTTTCTTGATCTCTTGTGGCAATTACCGCATCTTTAACAGAATCATTTTTAATAGATTTTCTAAACGATAGACACTTAACACCAATTCCGCCACGATTTTGACATCTAAATTCAGATAAACGAATATTTTTTCCATACCCATATCTAGTTATAATTAATAACCTAGACACGTCATCTTCATGATTAATTACATTCATCGCAATTAAACTATCATCATTTCGTATTTTAATCCCTCTAATTCCTCGAGATGCGCGTCCCATTGCTCGAACTTGACTTTCTTGAAATCGAATTAAAATTCCAGATTGAGTAATTAATAAAATATTTTTTTCACCATTTGTCTTTTTAACCCAAGTTAATTCATCATCTTTATCAAGATTTATTGCAAGTATGGGTTTGTTTTTAAAATGAACAAAACTTTCTAATGTTGTCTTCTTGACTACTCCCTTTTTTGTTGTCATAAATAAAAATAATTCAGAAGAGAATTCCTTAATATCTACAACTGAAGTTAATACTTCACCGTCTTCAAAGTTCAGAAAATGAGATAATGACACACCTTTTGAAAGCCTAGATGCTTCAGGAACTTGATATGATTTAATTTTAAATACACGGCCTTTAGTCGTAAAACAAAGTAAATAGTTATGTGATTGAGTTACGATTAAATGCTCTATTGAGTCTTCGTCTCGTGTTGTCATGGAACTTATTCCTCGACCACCCCTATTTTGACTTCTAAATTGATCTACTCCCATTCTCTTAATAAATCCATTTTTTGAAATCAAAACTGCAACTTGAGTGTTAGGAATCAAATCTTCTACAGACATAATATGAACTGGTAATCCAATTTCTGTACGTCGCGCATCTCCAAACTTATTTTTTATTTCATTTTGTTCTGTTTTAATAATATCAAATATTCTAGAATCGCTAGCTAAAATATCTTCTAAATCATCAATTAACAATAATAATTCTTTATACTCATTTTCTATTTTATTACGCTCAAGTCCAGTTAAGCGCTGCAACCGCATTTCTAAAATAGCAGAAGCTTGTTTTTCAGAAAAACTAAACCTCTCTATAAGACCAGTTCTTGCAGACTCTGCATTAGGAGATTTTTTGATAAGTGTAATTACTTCATCAATGTTTTCTAATGCAATACGCAAACCTTCTAGTATATGCAGCCTATCTTTAGCTTTTCTCAAATCGTATTTTGTTCGCCTAATTACAACTTCTTTTCTATGTAAAATATAATGCGATAAAACTTGCTTTAAATTCAATAATTTTGGTACACCACTAACAATAGCGACCATATTAATACCAAAACTATTTTGAAGTTGTGTATGCTTATATAACTGATTTAATACAATGTCTTTAGATGCATCTCTTTTAAGCTCTATATAAATTCTCATTCCATTTCTATCTGATTCATCACGCAAATCACTAATTCCAGGAATTTTTTTATCGCCAACTAACTCAGCTATTTTTATAATTAAATTAGCTTTATTAACTTGATAAGGCAATTCCTCAACAATAATTGCTTCCCTGCCTTTTTTTGTCTCTTCAAAACTAATTCTAGCTCGCGTTACAAAACTTCCTTTTCCTGTTGAATATGCTTTTCGAATACCTTCGTCGCCACAAATAATACCAGCAGTAGGTAAATCCGGCCCCTTTATATACTCCATAAGCCCCTCAACATCAAGTTCTGGATTATCTATTAATGCACAAATACCATCTACTAACTCTATTAAATTATGAGGCGGAATATTAGTTGCCATTCCAACAGCAATCCCCGATGCCCCATTAAGAAGCAACCCAGGAATTTTGGTTGGTAATACCGTTGGCTCTTCTAAAGATTCATCAAAGTTTGGAGTAAAATCAACTGTTTCTTTTTCGATATCTTCAAGTAATGTCATACTGATTTTAGACATTCTCGCTTCGGTGTATCTCATCGCGGCAGCGTTATCACCATCAACAGATCCATAATTACCTTGGCCATCTATCAATGGATATCGTAAAGAAAAATCTTGAGCCATACGAACCAATGAATCATAAACAGCTGTATCGCCATGTGGATGATACCGCCCTAATACATCTCCAACGATACGAGCACATTTTTTATAAGCTCGACCAGCAGTAAAGCCAGCATCATGCATGGAATACAAAATTCGTCTGTGAACAGGCTTTAAACCATCTCGAACATCTGGCAATGCACGCCACACTATAACCGACATTGCGTATTCTAAATACGACTTTTTCATTTCGTCATTAATATCAATTATAGAAATCCCTTTTTCTTCTGGGATTAATTCTTTTTCATCAAACAATAAATTTTGGTCGTCGCTCACAATATCTCCTTATACATCTATCCAACGGACATCTTTTGCATATTTTTCAATAAATAACTTTCTCGGGTCTACATCACTTCCCATTAACACAGAAAAGACTTCATCTGCTTTTTCTGCATCTTCCATTTCAACTCGTAACATCGTTCGAACTTCTGGATCCATAGTAGTTTCCCATAATTGATCAGGATTCATTTCACCTAAACCTTTATATCTCTGAATGGAAATATTTTTCCTTCCTATTTCTTTTAATTTCTCATCTAATTGTTGCTCACTATACAAATAATGACGAGCAGCCCCTTTTTTAACTAAATACAATGGAGGTTGTGCAATATACAAACTGCCTACACTAATAATATCTCGTGCATATCTAAAAAAGAATGTTAATAACAATGTTCTAATATGAGCTCCATCAACATCGGCATCTGTCATAATTACAATCTTGTGATATCTTAATTTTTTTAATACTGCTTTCGGATCTCCTTCCTGCTCTTCTTCTTCCTCATTAATCTTTCTTTCCGTTTCAGATAACCCCGATATCGCAGTTGGTCCAATTGCTGTAATAAGTGTACGAATTTCTTCATTTGCTAAAATCTTATCTAACCGTGCCTTTTCAACATTCAGCACTTTTCCTCTAAGTGGTAATATCGCTTGAAAGTTTCGATCTCTTCCTTGCTTTGCAGATCCTCCAGCAGAATCCCCCTCAACAATGTAAACCTCACAATCTTCAGGATTACTATTCGAGCAATCTGCTAATTTACCAGGTAACGTT
The DNA here is from genome assembly GCA_963979105.1 of uncultured bacterium. Taxonomy (GTDB): domain Bacteria; phylum Margulisbacteria; class Marinamargulisbacteria; genus CAXBWG01. The sequence continues at coordinate 11,936 of CAXBWG010000012.1, forward strand.
GTGCTTTCTAAGCTAGACTTTCGCCTAACTAAATCTTGTGCTTTTCTAGCAGCCTCACGTACACGTTGCGCGATTAATGCCTTATTAATTATTAACTTTCCAACCCTGGGATTTGTTTCCACATAATCTGACAACCCTTCATCAACCAATGAATCAACAATTCCTTTAACCTCGGAATTTCCTAATTTTGTTTTTGTTTGCCCTTCAAACTGTGGATTACTTAATTTTATCGAAATTATCGCAGTTAACCCTTCTTTTAAATCTGCCCCAGATAAATTTGATTGTTTATCTTTCTGAATTAAGTCATATTTTTTTGCAAAATTATTAATAACTCGGGTTAATGCAGTTCTAAATCCGCTTAAGTGTGTTCCGCCTTCTCTGGTTCTAATATTATTCGCAAACGTTAACAGGTGCTCATCATAATAATCATTTACATACTGCAAGGCCACTTCAACCTCATAGTCATCACGCTTTTTCTTTAAATAAATTACTTTTTCAAACAATTCCTCTTTTGACTCATTCATTATCTGAACATAAGATTCAATTCCACCTTCATACTGATACTGATTTTCTATTGGCTCTTCCGGACGTAAATCTTTAAAAATAATTTTTAAGCCACGATTTAAAAATGCAAGTTCTCTCAATCTATGATCAATCACCTCTGAAGTAAAATCAACTTCCTCAAAAATCTGAGCATCAGGTTTAAACCGAATAGTAGTCCCTGTTTTATTCTCAGCATCATCTTCGAACTTACCTGTTAAATTATCTGGAATACCACGTTGATATCTATTTGTATAACGCTCTCCGTCTCGGCTCACCTCAACTTCCAGCCATTCAGCCAGTGCATTTACAACAGAAACGCCAACTCCATGGAGACCGCCAGAAACTTTATACCCTTCACCTTCAAATTTACCTCCTGCATGAAGCGTTGTTAACACAACCTCTACAGCTGGTAAATTTTTATCTTTATGAATATCTATTGGGATTCCACGACCGTTATCTTCTACTGTAACAATATTATCTTTGCCAATAGTAACAACCACATCGCTACAATAGCCTGCCATAGCTTCATCTATAGAATTATCTACAACTTCAAAAATTAAATGATTTAAACCCGATTTTCCAGTAGTCCCGATATACATACCCGGACGTTTCCGAACGGCTTCAAGACCTTCTAGTACTTTAATATGATCGGCTTTATAATTTACAGTCATCTTAACCTAGAATATTATCATATAAAATTACTTTAAAAAAGATGCAAAGTTTCTGCGAATACTTACATACCTTCTCAGATTATATATTTACATAAACGAAATGTACAAAAAAAAAGTTAGTAAAAAAAAATATCCAATACATAGTTAACTACGTTACCCAAGATAATCCATTTCTAAGCTCCATCATGCTTGCAAACCCTGTTAGGGTAGTAGCAGAAATCGGACACCCTTGAGCAAACTCTAGCGCTAGCTTTTCAACAGGAACGTCTTGTTGGGTGGCTCTTTTTTTTAACTCAGTCACCTCCTTAAGCTTATCCTTACTAAACGGATGCCAATCTGGACAATTATGCTCTGTTAAAAGCCCCATTGCAAAAGGAGATGCGTTAATGAGCCCTATATTTTTTTTATTTATTAAAGGCTTTAAGCTTAATAAGGATTGATCTAGTAATGTGTATTTGCAATAAGATAATATTACATCAATTTCTAATTTTGTGGCTACTTCTTGCAATACGTCTAGTGGAAAAGCTGATATTCCTATGGCTCGTATTACGCCTTCTTTTTTTAACTGAAGTAAAAATTCAATTACTGAACTCATAATTTGTCTATGATCTATAAATTCAATATCATGACAAATTACTATATCGATGTAGTCTCGATTTAACTTTTTCATACTTGTTGCAAGTGATTTTCTGATTCTCTTTATAGAAAAATCAAACTCATTTCTAGCATACCGACCTATTTTGGTAGAAATAATTAAATTATCAGTATTCTTTGGAAGCGCTAGTCCTAATTGTTCTTCTGCTAAGCCTAACCCATAATACGGGGCGACATCAAAATAATTTATTCCAGCTTCTATTGCTGTTGCTATCATATTAGTTGCGTCTAGCTGGCTTACATTCGTTTTATAAATATTTCCAAATGGAGAAGCTCCAAAACTTAATTTAGAGACTTTCATACCCGTTTTACCTAACCAATTATATTTCATTATAATGCTAGCGCTGTTTTTAATTGCTTACAGGCATTGACTGAGGGTGCGTTTCGGATTGATTTAATCCACTTATTTTCAAATAATCCTTGAGGGTCTAAAATCTTACATAATGCCCAAAAATCATTAAATTTTTCAAAAACAGATTCTAAATAAGTTGGAGACATATAAATTTGTTTGCCCCAATGAGGTCTTCCATTGAATGTCTCTATTAATTTACTTACATCTTTAAAATATGTTACATATTCAGGGCTTAATCCTGGTAATAAATGACACTTAGTTCCCACATAACACATATTTTTTTTATATGCAGGACTCATCCAAAATGAATCTTGTTTTACAAAGCGAACCTCTATAGGAAATTGGACATTATAATTATTAGTTACAATCATTGCATCTAATTCTTTCATAAAAGAAATTGTTTGGTCCCAATCAAAAGCATATTCAACTGCATCTTGTTTTAATAAATGAGGTAAATAAAAAATGTCATCTGCCCAACCAACTCTAGTTCCTGAAGGTTTTAAAAAATAGTTAGCAAGGTGATTATTAATTTTACGTGTAAATTTAGGATTAAAATTGGCTAAATATAACAACCCCGCATGATAAATATTATTAATCATTAATCCATCAATGACATTGGTTTTCCAATGCAAAAAATTATCTTCTTGATCTGTTAGAATTCTATCTGCTACCCAACATTGATACGTTTTAGTATGAGGTGCCCAAATTAATTTAACATGATCATGAGTATCTAATAATGATCTAAATTTTTCTTCGAATTCAGCTAAGCTTATAGGGTATACTTGCATCTTAAGTTTAAACCGAGGTTCTAGTTTAAATGTTAGTTTTGTAAGAATTCCAGCTGCTCCTAAATTTACACCCAGTGCGTTATAAAGGTCGTCTCCTTTATGAATAACATGTTTTTTTCCTTGCGAGCTTAACAGTTCAAAGCTTTCAAGAAATGAGCTTAATACTCCGTAGTTTTTGCCACTTCCATGATGCCCTACACTACACGATCCCCCCATGGTATCAAATAAGTTTGTTCCCAAGCTTGATAGACCGAGATTAAATTCACTTGCGCCTTTTATTAACTCAGGGATTGAGATTCCGGCTTCAGCAGAAATTGTTTTATTTTTTTCATCTACATCTAATATTTTATTTAAATGCTGAAGCGAAATTAAATTTCCATCTGTATGAAAGTTTGAATTATAAGACCCTGAATTACCAACTACTTTTAATTGTTTGGGATTATCTAAATTAGTTAAAATAATTTCTTCAAGTTCGTTTTGAGATTTAGGAAATAAGATGTTTTCAGGCACGCATGTTGTTGTTTTTGCCCAATTTGTCCATGTTTTCATTGTCTTAATTATACAACAACACTATTACAAATTTCTTCTAAAAAGAAAATGTCATCTTTAGATACGCCATTTACTTCTATTACCAATGTTCGATTTTCAAAACAATGCCTTAATTTTTTAAAATCTATCGCACCATTTTTTAATGGCAAATGCTTATCATTTATTCCCCCATCGCTCATATCTGTATTTGAAATATGAATTACTTTTGGGTCAAACACCTCTGTTAAGTGACTAAAATAATCATAGTAATCATAGCCCAGCGCGTTAGCTGTTACAAAGCAATGAGCGGTATCTAATAAAATAGGTTTTTGTATTTTCTGTTGAAATTTAACCCAATCAG
>CAXBWG010000013.1:0-15777 GCA_963979105.1 uncultured bacterium
AAGGTTATATGCTGTACCTATTGAATGTCCCCCCGATGAACAAGCAGCACTTATAGTAAAATTTATACCTTTAATTCTAAAGATTGTAGAAAGGTTCATTGTTATCGTACTATTCATTGATTGAAAAATAGCCCCAGAACCAAGTAAAGTAGTGTCTTTCTTTTCTCTAATTTTATCAATACTCTCCATAACTGCTTTTGCAGAGGAATCATTACCGAAAATCATACCAATAATATTATTATCAAGAAATTCATCATCTATTTTAGCATTTTCTAATGCTTCTAATGTTGAACTATAAGCATAAATTGCCTCTTCAGAAAGACTAACCCTTTGTCTTCTTGGTAAAACACCTTTTAAATTAGGGATGTCTATTATTCCTGTTAATGCAGATCGATATCCCATTTCTGATCTTATAGCATCAATACCAATTCCACATTTCCCTGTCTTTAATGAACTAGTAACTTCATTAATGTCTTTTCCTATACATGAGTATATTCCAACGCCTGTAATCACCACTCTTCTTTCCATATTCTTATGAATAAATTCCACCATTAATATTAATAACTTCCCCAGTAATATATGCTGCCTTATCTGAAGCTATAAAACTTACTAAATGAGCAACCTCTTCAGTAGTTCCAAATCTCCTTAGAGGAATAAATTTCTTTATTTCTTTCTCTGGTAAATCTTTTGTCATATCACTATGAATAAATCCTGGAGCAATTGCATTAACTGTAATCCCTCTTCTAGCAACTTCTTGCGATAAAGATTTTGAAGCAGCAATTAATCCACCTTTTGCTGCAGAATAATTTGTTTGACCAGAATTTCCTTTAAGCCCTGATATCGACGCAATATTAATAATTCTTCCTTTTCGTAATCTAATCATGTCTTGCAAAATAATATTTGTTACATAATAAAATCCTTTTAAACTAATATCTACAACATCTTCCCATTCACTATCACTCATCCATAATAATAAATTATCCTTAGTAATTCCAGCATTATTTACCAATACCTCAACAATATCATCAGGGTTATTCTCTTTCCATTTGATCAACTTATTAGAAACTTCCAATCTATTCTGCACATTAAATTGTATAACTTCCGCACTTCCTCCTTCCGTTATTATTTGATCTTTCGTGGCATTTGCAGCAACAGTATTTGTAGAATAGTTAATCAAAATATGATAAGAATGATCTTTGGCAAGTTGAATTGCAATTGCTTTTCCAATACCTCTTGATGCTCCTGTAATTAATGCGCATTTCTTCATTTTTGTAATTTACTAATTTATAGTTTTCTAAATAGGACTAATTTAGATATTTTTGAGAAACTAAATTTAATATGAAGAACTTTTTATTGTGGTGGATTGATTTTTGGAAGGTTAGAAAAAAAGTATTTATATTTCTTTTACTGTTAACTGTTAGCTTTCTTTCTTTTACCGCATTAAAACTTAATTTAAATGAAGATGTAAATCGGGTTTTCCCAGATAAAGAGGTTTCAAAAATATTAACTTCATCTGAGAGTAAAAAAGTATTTATTTCCATTAATACTAAAAATTCAAATCTTGACAATAATGAAATACAAAAGGATATTGCCAATGAATTATCACTCAAGTTTCCTGATCAATTAACTTTCTTAAAAACAGAACCAGAAGCAGCTTCTTATTTAGATGTCTTTTATCAAAATCTCCCATATTATTTAGATAAGTCAGATTACAACATTATTCAGGATAGAGTGGTTGTAATAGATTCAATTTTAGAATCTAATCACAAATCCTTATTCTCTCCTTCTTCAGATATCAAGAAAGAAATTATTTTTAAAGATCCATTAGGATTACTTGGTTTAGTAACCTCTAAGCATAAAGATGTATTTAATTTTTCTAATTATTTTGTAAGTGAATCCTCCAATGAAGTAATCTTAATTGGGGATTTATCAGATATTGACATAGCCCATGTAACCCCTATTTATACAGCCTTACAAGAGATTAAAAACAGATATCAAAATGATAATGTAGAAATCACCTTTTTCTCTACTTCATTTATTCCTGTTGTAAATTCCATTCAAATTAAACAAGATTTAAAATTAACATTGTCTTTTACTATTATTCTAATTTTCATAATCCTATTAGTTGTTTTTAGAAGTTATATATCACCTTTCTTATTTGTACTTCCTGCAATTTTTGGAATGGTTTTTTCTTTAGCGGTAATTTATTGGTTTATAGGAACTATTTCAGGAATTGCTTTAGGTGCAGGGGCAATCGTTTTTGGTATTGTAATTGATTACTCATTCCATTTCTTTTCTCATCAAAAGTATCATAAGGATAATTCTAAAACAATAAAGGAACTCTACAAACCTCTGCTCTTTAGCGCCTTTACTACCATTATGGCTTTTTACGCCTTAACATTAACAAACTCAAAAGTGCTAAATGATTTTGGTTGGTTTGCAGCATTCGGGCTTATCGGTTCAGTCCTGTTTGTTTTATTAGTGCTTCCAGTAATTAGCCCCACTCCAAAAACAGAACCCACTAAAAAACAGCTAAAAATAAGTTTTAAATTATCAAATAGATTAAGTAAATATCTTGCAATAGGAATTCTACTTATTACCACACTATTTTTGTTTAAAGTAGATGGTATTTCTTTTGATTCAAATATTGAACACCTTAATTTTTTTCCAGAAGAATTGAAAAGTGTTGAAAAACAGATTCTTAATATTGATTCGGAAAACAATAAGACTATTTTATTGTTTGTAGAGGATCAAGACAAGCAACTAACCAAAGAAAGGGATTTCAACTTATTACTTTTCTTAAAAAAGATGAAAGGTGAAGGGAAAATCATTAACTACTATAACACCTCTCTTTTTGATTTATCTGAAAAAACTATCGTAGAAAAACAAAAATATTGGAATGAGTTTTGGGAGAGAAATAGACCTTTTGTAAAAAATAAAATCACTAATTTTTCTATTCAAAATGGCTACAAAGAAATAGCATTTTATGATCTGTTTAACATCATTGATTCAACATCTAATTTCACTCCATTATTCTCTAAAAAGGGAGGGTTAAGTAAAGTGGTTTCGGAAAATAGAAATAGTTGGATTGCTAAAAGCATAATCACCATAAAGAAAGAAAACAAGGAGTCTATTATTAAATTGCTAAAAGAAAATAATATTCAACATGTTGATAAAGCAGGAGTTGCAAGCAAAATGCTTATTGATATCAAAAATGATTTTAATTTCTTGTTGTTTTACACTGGAATCTTGGTTTTTCTTACCCTACTTTTGATTTATGGTAGATTTGAATTAGCATTAATAACTTTCCTTCCTATGATTATAAGTTGGATTTGGATATTAGGGATTTGTGCTGTATTAAACATCCAGTTTAATTTCGTAAATATTATTATTTCTACTTTAATCTTTGGAATAGGAGATGATTTTGCAATCTTTATTTCGGATGGATACCTAAGGAGATATAAAATAAATGAAGATGTAATAACTGTAAATTTGAAAAGTATATTTCTTTCTGCATTAACAACAATTATTGCTTTAGGATCATTAATGTTTGCAAAACATCCCGCAATCTATTCAATTGCTCCAATCGCAATAATTGGGATGGTTTCAATATTAATTATTTCATTTTTCCTACAACCATTTTTGTATAAGTTGCTAATACTAAATAGAACGAATAAAGGGCTACCCCCAATTACATTATCAAATTTTACATCTTCTTTGTTTTCATACACGCTATTTATTGGAGGTAGTTTCTTTTTATCCTTTTTCTCATTAATCGTTTCTTTTATACCATATAACAAAAAGATTTTTAAACCCCTTTTTCATTTTTTAATACAAAAGATGTGTTGGATTATTGTTTTTGCGGCAATTAATGTGAGACGGAAAGAATTTGGAAATAGCAATCTTGATTTTTCAAAACCATCAATAATAATTGCAAACCATCAATCTTTTGTAGATATTTTGCAAATGTTGATATTAAGTCCAAAATTAGTTTTAGTAGTTAAGGACTGGGTATATTTCTCTCCAATTTTCGGAAGATTAATTAGATATTTAGGTTTTATAACTATATCTGATGGTATGGAAAATAATATAGAAAATATTCAAAAATTAATTAATGACGGATATTCTATAATGATTTTTCCGGAAGGAACCAGGAGTGAAACGGATCAGTTAGGAAGATTCCACAAAGGTGCTTTTTTAATTGCAGAAAAATTAAAATTAGACATAACCCCAATATTATTGCATGGATATGGAAATGCTATTAGAAAAAATGATTTTATTATTAAAAAATCAATTGTCAGTTATAAAACTTTGCCAAGAATAGTGTGGAATGATGATAGATTTAGAATTGATTATAGATGTCGAACTAAAGAGATAAAAAAATATTTTTCAGAAGAACTAATTAAATTTAGTAAGGAACGAGAAGATACAGATTACTTATATGGAAATATTAGGTCTAATATTGATTATAAAGGTCCAATTATTGAATGGTATTATAAAATTAAATGGCGATTAGAAAGGGATAACTACTCGTATTATGATTCCTTAATATCAGATAAGGAAAAAATTTATGACCTTGGCTGTGGGTATGGATTTCTCACGATTTATTTACATTTAAAATCGATCAAAAGAGATATAATAGGAGTAGATTATGATGCCAATAAGATTGATCTAGCAAATAACTATTTTATGTTTAAGGGGTTGCAAAATATTAATTTTATAAAACAAAATATTTTAGATTTGAAATTAGAGAGTCCTGATGTTATTTTTCTCAATGATGTTTTACACTATTTAGATAAAGAATCACAATTAAGAGTTCTGAATAATTGTTTGAGTAATTTAAATAAGGGTGGATTAATTTTCATTCGAGAAGGCGAAAAAGAAAACAATCAGCATATTTACACCAAGTTTACTGAATTTTTGTCAACTAAGATTTTTACATTTAATAAAGTAGAGGGGAGTTTAAATTTCATTTCAAAATTAGAAATTAGTGACTTAGTTGATCAATATGGATTAAAAATGGAAGAGATTAGTCACTCTAGAATAACATCTAATAAACTATTTATATTAAGAAAATAATGAAATACGACTTTATAATTATTGGAGGAGGAATGAGCGGATTGGTTAGCGCCTATATCTTATCTAAAGAAGGGAAAAAGGTAATCGTTTTAGAAAAAAATTCACAATTAGGGGGTGGGCTTCAGGTGTTTTCAAGAAATAAAACATTATTCGAAACAGGTGTTCATTATGTAGGCGGGTTGGAAGAAGGGCAAACTTTAAATCAATTATTTAAATATCTAGGCTTGATGAATAAGATTAAAATTAAGCAATTGGATAAAAATTGTTTTGATAAAATTCATTTTGGGAATGAAAAAAAATATTATTCGCTAGGTCAGGGGTATGAAAATTTTATTGATAATTTAATAAAAGATTTTCCTTATAATGAACGTGAAATAAGAGAGTATTGTTCAAAAATCAAAGAAGTATGTAAGGGATTTCCATTATATAATTTGAACGACCAAACTGACTATCCTGTGTCAAATGAGGAAATGCAAAGTGTTAATGAAGTTATAGAATCTATAATTTCAGATAATCGATTGAGAAATATTTTAGCATCTCAAAATATTCTTTATGGAGGACAGGAGGGAATTACACCCTTTTATATACATGCTTTAGTTGTTAATTCTTATATTGAATCTGCATGGCGTTTCGTTAATGGCAGTTCTCAAGTCGCAATAATCCTTTCTCAATCAATAAAATCATTTGGAGGGAAAGTATTAAAAAACTCAGAAGTAGTAACTGCAAATGTTGTAGACAGAAAAGTGTCTTCAGTTGAATTAGAAGATGGAACTATTTTAGAAGGTAATTATATTATTTCGAGTTTACATCCAGCTGAAACTATTCGTATTGTTGGAGAAGAGAATTTTAAAGGCCTTTATAAAAAACGAATAAATAAGATTCAAAATTCAATATCTGCTTTTGGACTTCATATCTGTTTTAAAAAAAACACCTTTCCATACCTCAATCATAATGTTTATCATTTTGAAAGTGAGAGAGTTTGGGATATTGATGATTATACAATAGACACTTGGCCAAAAGGTTTATTCCTATGTTTTCATCCTTTAAAAAATAATAATGAGTATGCAAATGGATGTTCGGTTCTTACTTATATGCATTATGAAGATGTGAAAAAATGGGATAGAACTTTTAGTACGCATTTTAAGTTAAATAGTAGAGGGGAAAGTTATGAAACCTTTAAAAAGGAATGTGAAAATAAGATTATTAACTCCTTAGAAAAACTGTATCCAGATATAAGAAATTGTATTAAATCAGTACACAGCTCTACCCCATTAACTTTAAGAGATTATAATGCAGCACCATTTGGCACAATGTATGGTTTTCAAAAGAATAAGAAAAACCCCTTACAATCCTATATCCATACAAAAACAAGTGTAAAAAATTTATATTTAACTGGGCAAAGCGTCAATCTTCACGGAGTATTAGGAGTTACAATAAGCGCTTTACTCACTTGTTTTAATTTTGTTGACAGCAAGAAACTATTGAATGATATTAGAATGGCGAAATAGTATTCTGATTATTTCATTTCTCTTTTGTTCATTAATGACAACAGGGCAAGTATCAGGATATGTTTATAATTTTGACTCTGATTTACCTTTAAAATCCTGCAATATTTTTGATGAATCTTCTAAAAAAGGAACTATCACAGATGTTAATGGTAGATTTTCAATACAATCAACTGTAGGTTCTATTTTAACAATTTCATTTGTAGGGTATAATGCACTTGATTATGTTGTGGAGAAAAAAGATGTTGGTAAAATATATCTACACCCATTGCTGGCACAAATTCAAGAAGTCAAAGTAATAATGAAGGAAGATCCTGGAGTTGCTATTATGCGAAAAGTCATCAGAAGGAACAAGAGAAGTAACCATCAGAGGATTATCTCAAATAGAACGGAACTTTTAAAAATCTGCTTAACAGAAACAGGAAACACCATTAATCCTCTAAATAAATCAGCCTTATTTCAATATTATACGGATTCATTAGAGAAAGGAGTTCCTTTTTATATCTCCATGCAGAATTATAAAAAGGATAATATTATTAATGACACCTCTTATGGGGTTGGATTAAAGAAAGATTATTTTAAGGACTATATTAACTCAATAAATATTGATTTTGATATTCAAAGAAATACAGTAAATCTATTTGGAAGAGGTATAGTCAGTCCAATTTCACAAGATGCTTTATCGTTTTACAAATACTACCTACTCGATAGTTTGTTTGTAAATAACGAATATTGCTATAAAATTAAAGTTGTTTCTAAAAGAGAAAGTGATGTGGCTTTTAATGGGATGCTTTGGGTAAATACTGACTCCTATCAGACTCAAAAAACAAACCTTTCTTTGAATAGTAATTTTATTAATTATGCAAAAAATATATCATTAATACAGGAATTTAATGACCAGGATTCAAATAGATATCAATCAAGGAACTCTATACAATTCTCTTTTTCACTAACTAACCTTTATGTGCTAGACTCATTATCTTTATTAGTTGAGAAAGATATTTATTGGGAAACCGATTTGCAACATATTGAGAACAAATCAAACTTCACTAAAAAGAAAGCTATATTAAATAAAGAAGCAATTATTATTCAGTCTTTAAATGATGATTCACACATTAAATTAGTGACAAAATTGAGTGAAATGTTTATCAGTTCTTATTACACCATTGGTATGATCGATATTGGACCTATTTACCATATGCATAGCCATAATAAAATGGAAGGACAAAGAGTTTCGCTAATGATGAGAACAAATAAAAAACTATTTAATAATGCATTAATCTCAGGATATATAGGGAAGGGATTTGCTGATAAAAGAAATAAATTTGGATTTCAATTTAAGATCAGAACTAAAAAAAACAACAGTCTTGTTCTATGCATTGGTGCAAAGTCGGATATTGAATATTTAGGAAGTTCGTTTATCAACAACTCACTTTACCCAAATAGATTTAATAACTCATCAGAGAATATTTTCTCATCTATTTTTAAACGATCGAATCAAGATGAAATGGTTTATTTCCATACTAATAAAATAACTCTAACTAAAGAGTTTAGCAATTTTGATATAAGTCTTTATTATTTTCAAAAGGTAATTGAAAAGAATGAAGATTTGTTATTGAATTATACCCTATCTCAATCCTCTTTTGGGATGAACATGAATTTTAGTTTAAGCAAGAAGATTAAAAATCATTTTGATATTATAAATGTTAAATCACATCTGCCAATTTTTTTTGCAAATCTTCATGTAGTAAATAATCCGTATAATTCAAAAAGTGTAGTTAATGCAAAATTTGCAGCTCTCCATACATTTAACACTTCAATGTTTGGCAGAACAAAATACTTATTAGATCTTGGTATAGTTAGAAACAATGACTCTCATTCCATCTTTGATTTAGAATTACATAGAGGAAACCGATCCTATATTTATGATTTCACCAAATCATCATTAATGAATAAGTATGAATTTATTAGCGATAGGTATGCAGCAATATATTTAGAACATCATCTTAACGGGAGAATATTGAATAGAATTCCATTTCTCAAACGACTTGAGTTAAGAGAAATGTTAGTTTCCAATATTATTTTTGGAAATATTCATGACAAATCTGCTTTAGACAACCTGCCTAATTTCACAACTCCTCTAAGTTATGACAATCCTTACATAGAATTGGGAATTGGATTAGAAAATATATTTAAAGTAATAAGAATAAATATGATATGGCGTTTAAGCCATCTAGAAAATAATGACACACCTTATTTTGGTATCTCGGGAGGAATGTGTTTTGCTTTATAATAAACATTTATAACTAATGGGAGGAGGCAAGAAATTATATAAAAAATTTAATTGTAATGATAATTATGATAATTATGATCATGTTATTATAGGTTCCGGAATAGGAGGATTGACAGCAGCAACTTGGTTAGCAAAAGCAGGTAAAAAGGTATTAGTTTTAGAGCGACATTATGTTCCGGGTGGTTTTACTCATGTTTTTAAAAGAAGATCGGGATTTAAGTGGGATGTTGGAGTACATTATGTTGGTAATGTCTCGGAATCAGGTTCTTTGAGAAAATTATTTGATTTTATAACTGATGCTAAATTAAAATGGGATCCTATAGGAGACATCTATGATGTTATTCATATTGATAATCAGATTTATGAATTTAGAAGTGGGGAAGAGAACTTTAAGAGTCACTTACTAACTTATTTTCCTGAAGAAGAAGATGCTATATCTTTATATCTAACATTTATTCACAACTCTAATAAGAGGGCCAATTCATTCTTTTTAGAGAAAACATTTGAACCATTCTTAAGTAAAATGTTCGGATGGATAATTGTAAATCGTTTTCATAAATATTCAAAAAGAACAACTCATGAGGTATTACAAAGGATCACTAATAACAAACGATTAATTGCAGTATTATGCGCTCAATGTGGTAATTATGGCCTGTCACCAAAACACAGTAGCTTTGCGGCACATGCTCTTATTGTAGGTCATTTTATGGATGGTGGATATTATCCAAATGGAGGGTCTGATCAGATTGCAAACAATATTATAGATGTATTATGTAAAAATAAAGGAGATTTATATGTTAACGCAGAAGTTTCTGAGATTATTGTTGTAGATAATAAGGTTAGGGGCGTTAAAGTGAAAGATAAATTTATTGGCTGTAATAGTGTGATTAGTAATGTTGGAATCAATAATACATTTAATCATCTATTATCACAAGAATCAAGAGATGCCATACAATACAATTTTAAAGATATTGAGCCTTCTGTTGGCCATATGTGCCTTTATGTTGGATTAGACAAGTCTGATTTAGAATTAAGTTTACCCAAACATAACATATGGTATTTCCAGCATGATAACTTGGATGATATATTTAAATCAGGTAACGTAAAGAATGCTGCCGCTAAGTTTTCATATATTTCTTTTCCATCATCAAAGGATGCGGAATGGAAAAAATCACATCGTAATCAGTCTACTATTCAAGTCATTTCATTAGGCAACTATTCTTGGTTTAAAGATTTTGAAAATCAGAAATGGGGAAAAAGAAGTCTGGATTATACTAATTTAAAAGAAGAATATGCTAAAATAATGCTTGATCGTTTATATTTATTATTTCCGCAAATCAGAGGACATGTAATTATAACAGAAGTTTCCACCCCTTTATCTACAAAACATTTCTCAAACTATAAGTATGGTGAGATTTATGGGATTGCTCATACTCCAGAGCGCTTTAATTTAAAATTCCTTAGACCTAAAACAAAGATCAAAGGTCTTGTATTAGTGGGGCAAGACATTACGATTGTGGGTGTTGCTGGAGCAATGATTTCTGGAATGTTAGCAGCAATTACAATTTTAAAATTTAAAGTAATCTTACTTTTTCTTGAAATGATTAAATCGAAATAAGTTGTTTTTTCTTTCTAACCTCTTATTCTGAAAATAAATTTGCTAAATTTCTAACAGATTGTTTATGCCTTGCTGCAAATGGATTTGACTTATCCCATACATAACCTGCAAGAACAGAACATATCTGTCTTTTAACTTTTTCATCAATATTATCTGAGAAAAATATTTTGTGTAAAGATCCATCATACCATGCGTCTATATAAGTTCGAAATACGTCAATACCTTTTAAAATTGGTGTTGAATACTCCAAATCCCAATCAACCTCTTCTCCGGCAAGTTGTTTACTCGCTAATTTTCCCGCAAGTATTCCTGATTCGGTTGCAAAAGTTACACCTGATGAGAAAATTGGATCCAGGAATTCAGTTGAATTTCCAGCTAAAACATAACCAGGTCCATGAAGTTGCTTTACGGCAATAGAGTAAGCTGAAATTATAAGAGGCTCAAATATCATGTCAGCATTTTGAAACCTAGCCCGTAATAATGGTTCGTCATTAATTAATAATTTTAATCTTTCAGTAGGGGTACCTTTATATTTTTCAAGATAATCGGGATTCCCAACAAATCCACATGATGTATTCCCATTTGAAAAAGGAATTACCCATATCCAGACATCAGGTGTATGAGAAATTGCAATAATTCTATTACAATCTTCAGTATTTGGTCTATTTAAGTCTTTGAAATGAGTAAAAATTGTTGATCTTTTCGGCAGTGTAGATGGATAATTTAAATCTAATAATTTCGGAATTACTCTACCATACCCACTTGCATCAATAATAAATTTTTCTTCTATTTTTCTCTTAACACCTCTCTTATCTTTAACTATTGTTGTAGAGTTTGTTCCGTTAAACTGAATATCAACAACTTCAGAGTCATAATCAATAGCAACACCCATTGACTCGACTTTATCTGCAATTACTTTATCAAATTTATCTCTAGGAACTTGCCAAGTCCACTCTTTCCCTTTGGTGAATTGTTCGGAAAAATCAAACTCACATCTTTGTTCGTTTTTAAGAAAAACAGCCCCATTTTTTACTTGAAAATTATGTTTTTTTAATTCTTCTAGAACTCCAGCTTCTTCAAAATGATCCATACATCGAGTTAATAAACTCTCGCCAATAACAAATCTTGGAAATTTAGTTTTCTCTATAATTTTAACTTTTAATCCCCTTTTATTAGCGATAGCTGCTGCCATGGCACCTGCTGGTCCTGCACCAATAACTAACACATCAACTTGTTCAGATTTCATTATTTAGTCTTTTAGCATTAACTCTAATAATGTATGATATTCTCCAATGGTATTTTGATTAACAACTTTTAATTTTGTTTTAGTAATAATTTTTTTAAACTCTTTTTCAGAATACATTCTACTATTCCCATTTGCCATAGCAGTAAAATACAATGATGTTCCTAACAAACAGTATTCAGCACTTTCAAACATTTGATTGTCCCAAAAGGTTTCAATAATTATAATTCTCGTATTGTGGTTTGATGCGTTTACTATATTATTTAAAATACACTCTATTTCATCTTCAGAAAAACAATCTAAAAATTGACTCATCCAGATAACATCTATATTTTTAGGTAACTCTATAGACTTAGCTAGCATATTTTGTTCAAGAAAGTTAACTCTACTAATAAAACCACTATGGTTAATATTTTTTTCTGCAGCAATTAATTGTTTCTTTAGATCAACGATGGTAACTTGTACATCTCTATTACATTTACAAACTTCAAATGCAAATCTCCCTGTATTTCCGCCAATATCCATAATTGTTTTAGGAGAGGATGAGAAAACTATTTCTAATGCATTTTTAAAGATTGAGTCTGAATAGAAATGATCAAAATTAAACCAACTTTTACTTACCTCTTTAGGGAGGTCTAGCAATCCATCATATATTGTATCCCAATCACCTAATTCTTTTAATCCAATAGGTTTTTGTTTTTTAATAGATTCCGTTAAATGAAACGCCCCTTTATAACAAACGTCTTGAACAAAATCTAAATTAATTGCTGTTTGCTCATCATTTAACATAAAAAACCCAACACTTCCTAAAATAAATTGATCATCTTTATTTCTTTCTACGACCTGAATTTTACAAAGCATATCTAACAGTATTTTTACTCCATATTCTGAAATAGAGGTTTCTTTAGATATGATTTGAATATCACTATACCCTTTATTATTATCCAGATATGATAAAATCCCTAATCTTTTTGCAGCAACTACTGCTTGAAAAACAAATGGATAAAATGTCAGCATTTGTGCCTGGCTCATTGCATCAAGAGCACTTAACTTTTTATTACTCATTCTTCTGATTTCTTAGAAAATTCTCAACTACTTGTAATTTATCATAAAAAGTATTATCCTCATGATTATGAATTCCAATTAACTTTTTTATTTCTTTCATTATTTTATTAGTTTCAACACTAACATTATCTTCTACTTTTAATATTTCTAGTGCTTTTACACATGCAATAATCTGAATACTGACTACCTGAAAAGCATTGTCAATTACTTTTTTCGTGATTAATGCAGAATTAGTCCCCATACTTACAATATCTTGATTATCATTATTACAAGTAATAGAATGAATACTCATAGGATTTGATAACATTTGATTCTCTGCAGTGGTAGATGTTGCCGTAAATTGAACTCCCTGCATTCCATAATTTAACCCTAGTGTGCCAATATTTAAAAATGGTGGTAAAATTTTATTTGTCTTAGCATTGAGCAAAAGATTTAATTGTCTTTCAGTTAACATTGTTAGTTTAGTTATTGCAATCTTTAATTTATCCATTTCTAATGAAATGTAATCGCCATGAAAATTCCCTCCATGAGCAATTTTCTGATTCTTCACATCTACAATGGGATTATCATCAACAGAATTTATTTCATTTTCTACAACAATTTCTGAGAAATTGATTGTATCTAATATAGGGCCAAGAATTTGAGGAGTACATCTTACACTATAAAACTCCTGAAAATTCTTATCACCATCATTACCAGTGTACCTGTTTCTGATTAAATTAGAAGTTTCTAAAATTGTTCTTAATTTTAATGCAATTTCATTTTGTCCTTTATGCTGCTTAACTTTGTTTAACTCACATGAAATATAATCATCATAAGAACCAAATATTTCTAACATCATTGCCGAAATTTTTATACTCCATGAAATTAAAATTTTAGAGTTAATAATATTAATTGTAGACAGTGCTGTCATACAGGCAGTTCCATTTATCATTGCAAGTCCGTCCCGCAACTCTAATTTATGAGGTTTTAAGTTTAATTTTTCAAGAAGGTTTGAAATTTCAATTCTATTACCATTATTATCTACTCCTTTACCCTCCCCAATAATACCCAATGCTAGATGAGATAATTGGACTAAATCACCACTAGCACCAACACCACCATGTTCATAAATATCTGGATATACCCCTTTATTAATATAACTTGCTAATGTCTCTATTAATGATGAACTCACCCCAGATTTTCCTTGTAAAAATGTATGCAATCTTATAATCATTAAAGTTAACACAACCTTTTTTGAGAGTGTCGACCCCATTCCACTTGAATGACTTCTTATTAAATTGTATTGTAAATTAGTTTGGTCTGCTTTTGAAACTTTATGATTAGCCATTGGACCAAAACCAGTATTTAAGCCATAAACCAAATTATCTTTTGAAAATATATTTAAATATTTGTACGATTGTAATGCTTCCGTTTTATCTTTTTCACTAAATATATAATCTTTATTCCCGCTAATTATATCTTTAATATTTTGAACTGTTAATCTCTTCATTTATCTTTTATCTTTAAATCTGTTTGTTTTTCTATTATTAAAATCTCCAATTTTCTTATTTATTATATTAATATCTACTATTTTAATATCTGGTGTAAAAAGTAATTTTGATTTTAAGAAATCCTTGAAAAATTTTAATGATGAAACTTTTAAAAATTCATCTGTTACAAATAAACACAATTTGTCAGAATTAAACTCATCTAGACTTACCTCAATAGCAAAATTATTAATTTCTTTAAAAGCATAAATTGTTTCTAAAATTGCTGACGGAAAAATAGTTGTTCCTTTTACCTTTAGTCTTTGACTTGTCCTTCCCAACACAGGACCTAATCTCACTGATGTTCTTCCACATTTACATTTATTTCGATAAACAGTACATATATCCCCAGTGCGATATCTTAAAAGAGGCATGGCTTCAACTCCTAATGTTGTGACAACTACTTCTCCGCTCTCCCCGTCATTAACTTCTTTATTATTTTGATCTAAAACTTCAATAAATATCAAATCCTCTTGCTGATGCCCTCCATTCCCTTCATCACATTCTGTAAACGCTGTCATCATCTCAGTTGATGCATATGTTGAATAAAGTTTGATGTTTAAACGTGATATAATGTCCTTTCCTAAACTATTTAACTTAAAATCAACATTTCTGATAGGCTCTCCTATACAAATTGCTTTTTCCAATGACGATTCTTTTGGATCAATCCCATTCTCTTTTGCAAATTTTATCATTTTTAATAAAAAAGATGGTACAGCAATAATAATCTCTGGTTTAAACCTTTCAATCATATCCCATTGATATTTCATGTTTCCTGGACCAGTACGAATAATACCAATACCTAATTCTTGAGACCCTAAATAATATGCTAAGCCCGCCATGAAACATTTATCAATTGTTGTTGTTAATAGGACTTTATTTCCTTTTTTAATATTACACAGTTCAAAAGAATTACGTTCATTATTTCCTAATCTAATTAAATCATTCTGAGTTAAGTAAAAAGATATGGGTTCCCCTAAAGTTCCAGATGTAGTTAGAAAGTCTCTTATGTCACTTTCAGGAACACAAAGAAAATCTTTATTATACTTTGCAATATCATCTTTAGTTGTAATTGGCAACTTTTTGATATCTTTTAAATTGTTTATTTCACATCCCTGTTCAATTTTTTTTGAATAAAACTTTGAGTTTTTCTGAATATACCTAAGGAGGTGGTTAATCTTATCTTTAACCATTTTAAATAAATTTTGATTTGAGTGCTAAAAATACAATTTCTTCTTTCACCTTATCTGGAATCTTGTTCCAGAACTTGTTGCGTTCGGGTTCTTTAATAGCTAGCCCATCATATCCATGCTCTCTATAGGCATTGCACCAATGGTAGAAAGTGCTAGAATGGATATTCAGCTCATTGAGAGTTGGCTTAACACCAATCTCAGAATCTTCTACTATGCGTATAATCTCCATCTTTTCTGTCTGTGTATATCTAT
>CAXBWG010000014.1:0-15288 GCA_963979105.1 uncultured bacterium
AATCATTAGTTGATAATGAAGATTCTGATTCTATTTTAGCTGTTATAGACATAAATGATAAAAAGGGTATCCAAATTTATTACGGGAGCTGGTCTATTCCAATTCCAAAAGGTTATTATTTTAAAACCCCTGATCCATCTGCATCGAAAATGAAGTTTAAGTGGATAGGTTTTGGTAATGCAGCTCCAACTGATTAGATGGATGAAATTTAATATTTCCTTAGAATAAATTTTTTTAAACCTTTAAACCTAATGACAATTTTCGAGAATAACTATATACTATTTTTAAGAAAAAATTGAGTAACTATGAGTAAAAAAAATACAATATCTTTTTTGGTTTTTAATGATAATTCTGGAAAAAGTAGATCGTTTAAATTAACAATAAATTCTATTGTTAGTATGTTTGTTGTTGTGATTTTAGGGCTTGTTTTACTTGGAGTAGGTGTTTTCTTTTCGTTTTCTGAAGAAATAGATCAGCTTAGTTATAATAAATTAAAGCAAGATAATGACGAATTAAATTCAGCTATAAAAGTAATTGATACTAATTATGAAAGTTTAGAAGTTACAATTTTAGATTTAATTGAAAAAGAAGAACAATTAGAATTGTTGTTAGGAAAAGCGACGATTAAAAAAAAAAAATAAAAAAATATAATTTAAAACGAATTCGTCGAAAATTGCGTAAATTTAAGCGTGAGTATACAAATACTGATTATTTGCATAAAAAAATTGATTATATAAATTCGTATGTAATTCAATTAGATAAAAAATATGATATACATTTAAATCGGGCATATCGAATTAAGTCTCGGTTTGATTTTACCCCTTCAATTAGGCCCTTATATGGCCATTTTATATCTCGATATGGAATTCGAAAACATCCTGTTACGAAACGAAAAAGGTTTCATAAAGGTATAGATATTGCAGCGTGGACGGGAGCTCCAATACAAGTATCGGCAGATGGCGTTGTGCAATATGCGGGTTGGTCTAAAACATTTGGTTATGTAGTTTTAGTCGATCATAGTTATGGGTATAGAACAATATATGCTCATTGTTCTCAAATTTTAGTGTCTAAAAATGATGTTGTAAAAAAAGGTCAGGTTATCGCTCAAGTTGGGTCTACTGGTCTTTCTACAGGACCTCATCTTCATTATGAAATTAGAAAATGGAGTAAATCTAAAAATCCTATAGCTTATTTAGATGTTGATATGTTTACAGCTAAGCGAAGATTATGGTAATTTTAGTTTAGTATTGCTATGAAAAGTTTTAAAACAGAAAATATAGATACGGTGATAGGTTCTGAAACGTCTTTTAAAGGTGTTTTACATTCTCAGAGTTCCATACGAATAGATGGGTCTTTTGATGGTGAAATTAATTCGCATGGAAAGATTTATATTGGACAAGGGTGTGTGGTTAATGCACATTTATTTGCAAAAGATGTTGTTGTTGCTGGAGAAGTTGTTGGAAATATCGAAGCTGTAAAAAGTTTGCATATTTTAAAAACAGGTAAAGTATATGGTGATATATCTGGAGATCAGTTAATCATTCAAGAAGGCGGCGTTTATAAGGGAAAAGTAAATATGGACGTTATTTCATCTAAAAACTCGTATGAGGGGTCTTTTCAATTAAAGAAAAAGTAGGGTCTTTTTTTGTTTGTGCTACCCCTATTGGTAATTTATCAGATACGTCGTTTAGATTAATAGAGACTTTAAAACAAGTTGATTTAATTGCAGCAGAAGATACTAGAGTAACTCAAAAATTGTTAAATCGATTTGAAATAAAATCAAAATGTATGCGTTTAGATAAATATACAGAAGCATCTAGGGTAAACTCGCTTTTAGAGGTTCTTGAATCAGGCAAAGATATTGCCTATGTGTCTGATGCTGGAACTCCGGGGGTATCGGATCCGGGTGCTATTAGTGTTAAGTTTCTTGTAGAACATGGAATTAAAGTAATTCCAATACCAGGTGCTAGCGCTGTTACAAGTTTAATTAGTTGTGCAGGTTTAGATTTAGACTCGTATATGTTTTGTGGGTTTGTGCCACGTAAACAAGGAGAGTTTAAACAAAAACTGGACTCTTTATATGATATATCTATTCCGGGTGTGTTTTTTGAATCTCCCTCGCGAATATTAAAAAGTTTTAAATATTTAAATGGGTGTTACCCAGACATTAATTGTGTTGTGGCTAAAGAACTTACAAAAGTACATGAGCGTTTTTATAGAGGCCCTATTAAAGCTGTTTATAAAAGTCTTGTAGAGGCTAACTTAAAGGGTGAATGGCTTTTTGTTTTAGATTTTAGACACCAGTTTAAAGATGCTCCTGTTTTAAATGAAAAATTTATTTCATTGTGTACATCTATGAATTTATCTACTCAAGATATTGTAAAGTTAAGTGTGTCTGCAGGAATGAAAAAAAATCAAGTATATGATTTTTTACATAGTTAAAATAATACGTGTAATTTAAAGTTTAAATTAGTCTAACTGGCCTCAATTTCTTTGGTAAAATAATACTTAGGGTTTAGTTTATATGGTGTTTCATAAACTATTTTTTTCTTTCTTTTGGAGTATCTAAAATAATGAATTGCCGAAAAAGGAAGGCTGAATCTTTATTTAAATATTAAAATAATTTAGGTCAGTTAATAAATTATTTGTTTTTACTATCTAAAATAATAGTAATTGGCCCATCATTTGTTAACGAAACTTTCATATGTTCTTGAAATTCTCCAGTTTTTATACGCGCATATTGTGTTTGAAGTGTTGAGATAAATTGATTATATAATTCTTTTGCTTCTTTAGGATTTAGTGCATTTGAATAGCTTGGTCTGGTTCCTTTTTTACAATCTGCAATTAAAGTAAATTGTGAAATAACTAAAATGTCTCTTTTTATTTCTGTTATATTTAAATTTGGCTTTCCTGATACATCATTAAATAGGCGTAGGTTTAATAATTTTTTAATTATCCATTCGCTATCTTGGAAGGTATCGTTTTTATGAATACCAAGTAAAATAACATAGCCTGAATTAATTTTACTTTTTATTTTGTTGTGTATGCTTACATGTGCATTTTCTACACGTTGAATAACGGCTTTCATTACGTATGTTAACTAAGTGTTTTGCCCGCTACCTTAATAAATGGAGTAATTTCTTTCATTAACGTTTTAAATTCATCGGGGTTTAATGATTGAGGTCCGTCTGAGAATGCCTCTACTGGGTTGGGGTGCATTTCAATCATTAATCCATCAGCGCCTGCTGCGATTGCTGCTTTTGACATTGGAATCACTAATTCTGTTTTTCCTGTACCATGGCTTGGATCTACAATTACTGGTAAATGGGTAAGTTTTTTTAATGTGGGAATAGCATTTAAATCTAGGGTGTTTCGATAAGCTGTTTCAAATGTTCGAATACCTCGTTCACATAAAATAATATTATAATTTCCAACAGACATAATGTATTCTGCAGACATTAAAAATTCGTCTATGGTGGCAGATAGTCCACGTTTAAGTATAATTGGTTTTTTTGTTTTACCTAATTCTTTTAATAAGGAAAAGTTTTGCATGTTTCGTGCACCAATTTGAATAATATCTGCATATTTATCGACTAAATTTATGTTAGATGCAGATAATAGTTCTGTAACTATTGGGAGGTTTGTTTTTTTCTTTGCTTCGGCTAAAAGTTTAAGCCCTTCTTCTTCTAATCCCTGAAAACTGTATGGGGATGTACGAGGTTTATAAGCACCCCCTCTAAGCATATGGGCATTGTTATTAGCTACAATAGTAGCCGATTTTAAAATTTGTTCTTTATTTTCTACAGAGCAAGGGCCTCCTATTATAAAAAACGAGTTTTTTCCTATTTGAATACCATCTACATTTATAATTGTAGATTCTTCTTTAGATGAACGTGCTGCAAGTTTATAAGGTTTAGATACAGCTACTAATGAGTCTACAAATGAATATGTTTTTAAAGCTGTTAATTTAGATTTGTCGCTATTACCTATTATTCCAATGACAGATTTTGTTTCGCCCTTAATGGTATGGGCTGTAAATCCTAATTTTGATATTTCGTTTACAACATGTTTTATTTCATTTTGTGTTGCTTCTTTTTTTAATACTAAAATCATTTAATTTTCTTCTGTGTTTTCAAGAGTAGGTTTTATGCTTGTGTCGTTTTTAAGAATTACTAATGTTCTAATAATGTCTCCGAATTTATCTTTTAATGGGGACATAGACAGTGTAATATGAAGCTTTTCTAATTTTAAATCTGTAATTTTTGCATCGAAATTAAATGCTTTTTCTAAGTGAGTTAAAATTAGTTCATTACTTATTTTTCGAGATATTGCCTGCCCTATTATTTCACCAGGAATAAGACCTAAACTTTTTTCAGCGACATGGTTTATATGTGTTACAGTAAAATCTTTATTTACTAAGATTAAGCCTTCATTTACTACATTCATCAATTGTTTAATGGTACTAGATTCTAAAACAATTCGAGCTGTCTTCATATTATCAAACGATTTATATAACGATAGTAAGTTTTTTAATTTTTTTACAACTTGAGAAAACGATTTGTTTTTATAAAAGTCAGTAAAATTGTTAGATAGTTTTCTGTCTTCTAAAGATTCTTTTATTGTAAGGTTTATTTCTTTTGTAAATGTTATTAAATCAAATAATATTAAAATGAATATTATAATTACTGGAGAAAAAGAAATTAATAATGTTTGTATTGGAATTTGATTTAATAATGAGAGAAAATCAAATGTAATGGAATTTTGTAGTAATCTTTCTAGATGTGTATTTAAATAAGTTGAAATGTAATAAAATGAAAAAATAAATGCCCCAAATAAACACAGTAATTTTATTAAGATTGAAAGTTTATGGGTTGTATATTTAAACATTTATTTCTCCCATTTTAATAAACTTCCTTAAGTTGTTATCTGTCCCTGCTATAATTAGTAAGTCTTCTTTAGAAAGGGGGTAGTTAGGGTCGGGGACATCTGTCATTTGAATGGTGTATATAACATCTCCTGCATCGTTAATATTTGGGACTCTGCTTTTTATTCCAACTATATTTACTTTAAATTGAGATCTAATATGTAAATCTTTTAAGGTTTTGTTAATAAATCCTTCGGGTACTTGTATTTCCATAACAGAATGATGATCTGATATAGAGATATATTTTCCAACTTTATCTGTGGATAATGTATTAGCAATTTGAATACCCATTTCTTTTTCGATACCAATAATAGTTTGAATACCCATTGATTGAAGGATATTTTCTTGAAGTGAATTTATGTAGCGTACTTGAATTTCAGAAACACCTAGTCGTTGTAATAATGCAGTTGTTAATAAACTTGATTGAACATTGGATCCAATAGATACAATAGCGACATCAACTGTATTAATATTAATGGTACGCATTGCTTTTTCATCTGTAGAATCAATAATAATGGCTTCTGTAACGAGATCTTTTATTTCATCTATTCTTTCTTGGTTAATATCTATTGCAAGTACATCAAACTCTTTTTGATGTAATGAAATTGAGAGTTGGTAACCAAATTGTCCTAATCCAACAATTGCTATGTTTTTTTTTGTTTTTCCCATGAGGCTATATGTTAAAGTTACTAAACAATACTAACTTTTTCAACAGGATATGAATATGATTTAGTTTTTCTAGTATTAAAAAATGCATATAAAAAGACGAATGGGCCTATTCTTCCAATAAACATAGTTAGCATTACTGTAATCTTTCCAGCTGAGCTTAAGAATGGAGTTGCGCCAAGGGATAATCCGACAGTTCCAAATGCAGACACGATTTCAAAAATTAATTCATTGGAGGGTAGTATTTCTGTTTTTAATAAAATAATGGATGCAAAAAATATAACGATGATTGCTGTGAAAAGTGTAGCAAAGGCATTTAAAATACTTTTATGATCAATAGTTTTTTTATTGTAATCAAATCTATATGAGGATTTTAAAATGTTTATAAAGGAAATAAATATTAACCCAAATGTTGTAGTTTTAATTCCTCCGGCTGTGGATACGGGGGAGGCACCTATTATCATTAATATAATTAAACATAGGATTGAACTTTGATGAAACGCATTAATATCGAAAGTATTAAAACCCGCTGTTCGTGCACTTACAGATTGAAAGAATGAAATTGAAAGTTGTTCCACTGTTGAGAAATCTGCCAAACTATTTGTTTTTTCTGTAAAATAAAGAAATAAAGTTCCAAAAATTATAAGTCCAAGAGTTACCTTTAGGGCCAATGTTGTTTGCATTTTAAGGGGGCTTTTTATATTTGAAAAATATCGTTGAGATAAATTAAATAATACAGGAAATCCCAACCCACCTAAAATTATAAGTGCTGAAATAATAATAATAATAGGGATGTTAAATTGTAATCCAATTAGACTTGTTGAAAATAAGCTAAATCCAGCATTGCAAAATGCAGAAACCGAATGAAATAATGCCATGAAAATTGTAGAACTTAATGCTTGTGTGGGGCTATGTAGAAAAAATGAAAGTAATATAGTTCCTAGTAATTCAAAAAATATGGTGAATTTAAAAATAAAGCTAATAGCAGATAAGGTTTCTTTATAATTAAATGTTGAGTAACTTTCTTGTAATTTTAGAGTTTCTGATTGACTAATCTTTTTTCCAGAAATTAGCATTAGTATTACTGAGAAAGACATTATTCCCAATCCCCCTATTTGAATTAAAAATAAAATAATGAGTTGCCCGAAAAATGTTAAGTCAGTACTTATATCATTTACTACTAAACCAGTAACGCAAACAGCAGAAAATGATGTGAATAGTGCATCAATAAATGGCAATGCAGACGTTGTAGAGGCCATGGGAAGGCTTAACATTAAAGATCCTATAAAAATTACAAATAAAAATCCTAAAATTATTGTTTGTGCTGGTCTTATTTTAAATAGTTTTATAAATAAGTTTAAGTGAGATACTCTGCCTATTAAACCAAGTAATAACAATAATTGTGAAATGTTAAAGGAGATAGGGGATTTAGTGATTATGAACGAATAAATTATTATTAATGAAATTACTAAGTCGGCTGTATGTGTAACAAGAAATTTACTTCTATTTGTTGAAAATAGAATATTAAAAGCGGTATCAAAAATAAAAAAATATAGTATTATTAAATGAATAAATAAATAATTGTTTGTGTTGTTTTGAGATAAATTAAATCCAAATTCAAGAAATAATAATACAATGATACTCAGGCAGCTAAATGATGAAATTAAATAAAATAACGAGTTTGTTTTCTTTCTTAATTCATGAATGAAAAGCCTAAATGAATAATATAAATATTTTAAATTTAGTAAAATTTTTGTACCCATTGTTTACACTTTTTTAGTAACGTGACTTTAATTGGAACATGTTTTATAGTTTTTGTTTTTAATCCATAAAAAATCATTCCAATGGCATTTGTATAGGAATGAGAATCGATAATAGGTTTTAAGTCTTCTAATATTGTATTAGATGCGTTTTTATTAATATTTTCTTTAAAAAAAGGAATTAATCCATTTAATAAACTTCCGCAACCGCCTAGTATTACAGGGTATTTTTCATCTGTTAGAATAGGAAACTTTTTTATTATATGAATAAATAGTTCTTTTATGCGGGATTGAATTATTTGATTTAATAATATTGAGTCTATTTCTTTTTTTCCATCAGCTTTTGTGGTTATTTCTATAATAGTAGATTTTGATTCTGGTTTTATTTGTACATTTGCATAAATTATTTTTAAACGTTCAGCTTCCGGGATACTTGTATTTAAACATTTTGATAAATCCTGAGTTAATATATTACTTCCAATTGGTAGTATTAATGATTTATGGATTTTATCATGTTTGATAAATGAAACTTTTGTTGATGAATTTCCAAAGTCAATTAAAAAGCATCCTTTGGTTCGTTGTTCAGAATTTGCCATAATTAATTTTAGTGCATTATTATCAAACATCATTCCATTTATATAGAGTCCTAAGCTATTTAATACGTCTCTAATAGAATTTACTACTGTTGCTTTTGCAAAAATTAAGTGAGAGTGGACTTCTAGTTTCTGCCCAAAAACGCCAACTGGGTTTTGAACAACTGTATCATCTACTTTATAAAAAAGAGGAATTGCATGTAATAAAATTTTGTTAGATGTTACAGCAATGTTTTTTGAACGCCTTATACACTCTACTTGGTCTTTAGTTGATATTTGACCAGATTCGCTTGTGGAAACTAAAAACCCTGTATTGTGAGTGAATTCTAATGCCTGGGACGGAATGTTTACAAATGTCTTTTTAGATTTGTAGCCGGAATCTTGTTCTGCTCTTTGAATTGCTTTAAGAATACATAGTTTTAATTCTTCTTTATTTACATCTGTGTTATTTATTCCGTTAGCAACGGTTGTTCCAACTCCTTTAAGTTCTAAAACACTATTTTCTTTTAGTTCACATATTGAAACGCAAATTTTGGATGTTCCAATATCGATACCTAAATAAAGATTTTCATTATTTTCCATAACTAACTAATAGTTTATTATTTATTCTACAATCAATATAATCAATGTTTTTATTTTTTTTTATAGCAGTTGAATTTAAATAATGTAAAAGCTTTTTGAATTTTACTTCAAAATTATTTAATTTTCCAAATAATATAGTGGTGTTATCATCAATGATTAAGTTCCAGTTATTAATTTTTGTTTTTTCTATTAAAAGAGAATGATTTGGTAAATAAGAATCAAATGTATTTTTTAATGAGATTAGATTGGTTAATGTTTTAGTTTTTATTTTGTTATTAATTAAGTCGTTGGAAGATAAGCCCTTAACAATAAATAGATGTTCTGTTTCGAGTTCAGTAATTTGGTTATTTCTTTTTAAAATGTAGCCTTGTTTATCTATAAAAAAACTATTTCCTTCAATAATACAAGATATCCAGGATTTTCTTTCTTCTAATGAAATAAATAGCTTATTTAGCCCTGTTTTTTTTATAGAAATAGTTTTAATTTCAGGAAATAATAAGGGGCTTTTTTTTAAGTTGCTAAAGTAAATTGTATTATAAATATTTTTGTTTTCAAATTCTGATAAAAAGTCTTTATATATAGTTTTGTCTAGATAAATTAATTTTTCTGTAAATGTAATTGTTTTAATCTTGAAAAAAGGTAAGCTAAGCCCACTTGCAATTATAATTAAACCACTTAAACATATTATAAAAAATAATTTCATTTTTTTATAAATTATACCGTTTTATTGCACTTGATAAAATAGCTTCTATTAAAAATTCAAATGACCACCCAAACTCTTTTGCTTGTGCTGGTAAATCAGACATTTTAGTTAACCCTGGAATTGTATTAATCTCTAAAATAAACGGGTCGTTAGAGTTTGAAAGCCTAAAGTCAACTCGAGCTACTCCATTGCATTCACATTTTTGAAATAATTTTAATGCAATAGTATTAAGTTTTTCTGTTATTTCACGAGAAATTTGAGCTGGTAAAACAAATTCAGTGAAACCTTTAGTGTACTTAGCTTCATAATCAAGAAATCGTTTTGTTGTTTTTATTTCTAAAGAAGGCAACGCTATTAATTTGTTAGTTTCTACAATCCCTATTGTGATTTCTTTTCCTTCAATAAATTCTTCAAGAATAAATGATGGGTATTTTTTTGCTAGTTTAGTAGAGAATGATTTTAACTCAGAGGGGGTTTCAGCTAAAAAGACATCGATACTAGATCCTTCAGAAATAGGTTTCATAATAACTGGAAATTTAAATGGGTTAGGAAGTGTTGCTAATAAAGAGTTGGCAATTATGTAGTTAGGTGTTGGAAGGGTGTGTTTTGTGCATAATTTTTTCGTTTTTAATTTACTCATTCCTATTTGAGATGCTGTAATTCCACAACCCGTATAAGGGATTTTTTTGTTTTCTAGAATTTCTTGAATTTTACCATCTTCATAGCCTGGTCCATGTAGGCATAAAAATGCAATATCTATTGTTTTATTTGAGTAGGAATCTGTTGCGGGATCAATTTTTTTAGTTTTATATCCTAATTTTGTAAGGGCTTCTTTAACATTTTGTCCTGATTTAATAGAGATTTTTCGTTCTTGTGAGTTTCCTCCATAAAAAATTCCAATTATTTTATCTTTGAATTGGTCAATCATAAAAAATGACAACCTCTGGTTTTAATTTAATTTTAAACTGTTTATATATTTTTTCGATAACAAAATTTAACATATCTATTGAGTTTTGTGCGGATCCGTTATTTAAATTTTCCATAAAATTAGCATGTTGAGCAGAAATTGCTACATTATCTTTTATATATCCTTTTAACCCGGCTTGTTCGATTAGTTTTGCAGCTGTGTTAGAGTTTGGGTTTTTAAAAATAGATCCAAACGTTTTTTTTCGTATGGGTTGTTTTTCTACACGTTCTTTTACATAATGTTGAATTTTATTTTTTATTAAATGGGTTTCTTGGATAATGTTGATTTTAAATGTTGCTTTTAAAATAATCCAATTTTTTTCCTGAAAAATACTAGTTCTGTAATTAAATTTACAGTCTTTGTTGGTAAGTGTGAAAATTCCTTGCTCAAATGAAAATACGTCTACAGATTCAATAATATCTGAAACTTCTTTATTCCAACATCCAAAATTCATAGCTACCATTCCGCCAACACTGGCAGGGACACCCGCCATAAACTCAAAAGCAGATATGTTGTTTTCTTGAGAGAATTTTAGTAATTGGTTTACTTGCACACCAGCCCCAATTGTAATTAATGGTGGTTTAAATTTAAATGGCTCAAATAGGGGACTAATTTTTACAAAAGGAGTGTTTTCTGCTGTAGCATGAATTAAGCTGTTAGATCCATTTCCAATAATATGAAATTTATTTTTTATATTATTTAATTCAGATAGATCTTCTAGTTGTTCTATAAGAAGTAATTTTTTTATATTTCCAGTATGTTGAAATGTTATTAATTTGCTAATTGGATAATTGCATAGTTTTTTTATTTTGGATTCCTCCATTACTAAAAACGTGTTTTAATTCAGTTGAAAGCTCAGAGATGTTTCCTGCTCCCATTGTAATTACTATATCACCTTTTTTTGTGTTTTTTGTTAAAAATTCTATAGTGTCTTCATCTGATTTAAAATTATAAATAGACTTTGATTGGTTTCTTTTTTTCTTAATTCCAGTAATAAGTTTATTTAATAGCTCATTGTTTTCTTTTGTTTCTGTTTCATTGGCTGAATATATAGGTGTAATAATAACGGTGTCTGCATCTGTAAAGGCGCTAAAAAAGCTAGTTAGTAGGGCTTCTGTTCTAGAATATCTATGGGGCTGAAAGATACACGTTATGTGAGTGTTAAATGCTTTTTTAAGGCCCGTTAATGTTGTTTTTATTGCGGTTGGGTGGTGAGCGTAATCATCGTATATTTTAATGTTGTTTAGGTCTGATATTAATTGTAATCGTCTTTTTACACCTTTAAAATTTAATAATCCTTTTTTAATCACATTAATTGAAATACCTAGTTTAAGGCATAACGTTATACAGGCTAAAGCATTGTAAATATTATGAGTTCCTAGTGTATTAAGAGTTATTTTATCTATTAATTTGTTGTTGTGGTATAAATTGAATGATGTTGATGTTTTATTGTAGGAGATGTTTTTTGTATAAACTTCTCTTGATGTATCTTTGAGCGAAAATGTTGTTATATTAGTTTCTTTTATATTATTTATTATTGAGTTTGAATTTTTATCATCTGCATTTGCTATTATTATTCCGTTATTTTTTAAAACTTTTTCTATAATTTGTTTAAATGATGAAAGTAAATTTTCTTTAGTTTTATAATAATTCAAGTGTTCTTCTTCTATATTGTTAATAATGCAGTAGTTAGGTGATAAATTTAAAAATGACCCATCAGATTCATCTGATTCTGCAATAAATGTAGTGCTTTCTGCATACCTGCCATTTATATTGTAAGGGGCTATTTCTCCTCCTATCATAAAAGAGGGGTTAACCCCTGAATAATCTAAGATATGAATTAACATTCCAGTGGTAGTTGTTTTTCCGTGTGTTCCAGATACTGTGATTTTACGCTCATAAGGTGTTAATATGAGATTTAAAAACTCACTTCGATGAAGGCAAATTAATTTTTTTCTTTTAGCTTCAATTAGTTCTTCATTTTGATCATTTATTGCGGTTGAATATACAATTAAATTACATTGAGAAATGTTTTCTTTTGAATGGTTTTTATAGATTTTTACTCCTTGAAGTTCTAACTCTTTTAATGCTGGTTTGTATGTAATGTCAGAGCCACTAATTTTGCATTTTCCGTAGGCTCTTAGGTATTGCGCTAGAGCAATCATGCCAGAGCCTCCAATTCCTATAAAGTGAATGCGTTTGTAATGAAAATTAGATAATTTTAATTTTTGTTTCATTTTATAAGGCTATCTAAATTCATTAAAACAGGCAAGTGCTTTAGGCTAAATTAATTTATTAGAAATAATGTGTTAGAGGGAACCCATCCTATAAATCCATTTGATAATTTTATTTCTGTCCAATTTGGGTTAGAACTTTTAATTATACATGTTTTTCCTTCATGTATATAAAATAACGTTGGTAGTTTTTCTGACGGGCCTGAATGCGCTGATGCTTTTTTATTAATAACAACACCTGTTAATGTATTATTTGTATTTACCTTATATGCAAATAAAACACTAGAAAGTATTAGACTAAATACACTTATTGCTATTAAATTTGAGAAAAATTCTTTTTTTTGTGGTTTTTGGATTAAAAAAAATAATGATGTTAAAAATAAACTGATGCATAGTAATACTAAGTATAGTGAGGTTGTGTAATTTATATGTGAAACCTTTTTGAATAGTTTTGTAATAATTGTGTTTTTTTCTGTTTTATTTTCGTATTGAATAAATTTTCTAGCTAGAGTTAGGTTGTAAATATAATCTTTGTTTGACGGGGCTAGTTTTAATGCTTTTAGGTAATACCCTATTGCATAACCCATTTTATTAAGCTTGAAGTAGGTATTTCCTATATTAAATAGTAAATTTGCGTTTTCTTTATTTGTTTTAAGTAGTAGTTTGTATTTATCTAATGATAATTGATATTTCTGTTGATTATAGAGTGTTTCAGTTTCTTTTATTATATTAGTATTTGAATATAATTGTATATGCGTAAATAAGCTTATTATTAAACAAATTAAGATCGCTTTAAATTTCATTTTGCTATCCTTTTAATTAAGTCTTTTGTTTTTGAAATTAATTTGTCAGCTACGTGATCTTGTGATTCGGAAGGCGAGTATGAAATGAATGCTAATGTATCTAATAACTCTTTTAAGTTGGTTAATGTGTCTTCTGAAATGTTTTTTATTTTGAGTTCTTCAAATAAATCATTATTAGGAAGCGATTGGGCTGGTTTGTTAATGATACTTGATAAAAAGTTATATAGAATAGATTGTAGTGGGTGTGTTAAATTTTCGGGAGGAGATTTTCTTAAGTTTTCTAATTTAGTTAATGCTTTTTTGTGTGCTTTTATTTTTAATTTTGACGATATTTTTTTAACTATTTTTGTGTTTTTTAGTAATGTAGTTAAAATTATACTTAACATGATTAAGTTGTAAATTGCTAGTATAGAAATGGTGATAAACTTTATAATTTTTTGAGAGTTTTTGTTAGATAAATTAATTGGTTTAATATATCTAAGATCTTGTTGTAGTTGTTTTATTTCTTTTCCAGATGATATGGCTGTTGTATTTACTTGTTCTGATTTTAAGACATTAATAGGCGTGGATGTTGTAGCTAAGTTTATATATGATTTTGTTTTTGGCGAAAAATAAGAGAAATTAAACTCTGGAAACATTAATTCTCCGCTTATTTTAGGCACAACTATATATTCAAACTGGCGTGACCCGGACATAGAATTTGTGTATGTGATTTGATCATTTATAGAAGATTGATAAATTTTAAAGTTTGGATTTTCTTTGAAGGTTAATCCTGAAAGTTGTTTTAAGTTTCCACTTCCTGAAAGGCTTATTCGAATTGAAATTGGCTTGTTTTGTATTAATACATTGGTGTTTACTTGAGATTTTATAGTAAAATTTCCTACTAGTCCTGAAAAGTTTTTTGGTTTGTTTTTTTCTGGCAAAGGTAAAATGTTTATATTTAGACTGTTTGATTTAATGACTTGGCTTCCATAGAAAAAACTGATTTGAATTTCTGATGTTGCTTCTGGAATTGTAATGTTTCCATCTTCATAAAAAAACAATGCGTTTTTTGATATTTCTTGGACATAATAATTTTTGTTTTGAATCCGTTGAGTATAGGTGTTTTGGTCTCTTTCTAGAGGTTCTGAAATTACTTGGAATTTTGGTTCTTGGAAATAAAGTTTATCAATAGTTGAATACCTTCTATATAATTTAACGGAATAAATGATTTCTTCTCCAACGTAGGCTTGTTGTTTACTCGAGTATGCAAGGATAAATAAATCTGAGTTTTTTTGTGTTGCATTTGCATTGTTTAATTGAGTAGTTTGGGGTGCTTTCTGATTTTGATTTGGTGGGGGATTTAAAGGTTTTATAGCGTCATTTACTTTTATTTGGATTGGAGAGGTTTTTAAGCTTTTTCCTTCTACTTTTATTTGTGCGCTTGGAATAGTTATGATTCCAGATTTTTGTGGCCTTAAGATAAATAATTTGATTTGGGATGCAGAAAATTCATTATTAATAAGTTTGTAGCTTTGGGATGACGATCGTCTAATTACAATAAAGTCTTTTAAAAATGATTCATTTATTGAAATACTACTTTGTGTTCCAGATATTGTTATTTTGTATTCTAAAGAATCATTAATATTAATTTCATTTTTATCAACGCTTGAGTTAATTGCTACATTCGCATAACTGGTTAATGAAAAAAATAAGTAAACTATACAAAAGAAATAGTTCGTTTTGTTACCAATCATATTCCACAGTGCCTTTTTTTGTGTTTTTTTGTGCATGTTTTTTTCTAGCTTCTTCTTCTCTTTGAGATAGAGTTTCTAATATATCTTTTGCTTGGTCAATACGTTTTTGTTTTTCTTCTTCTTCTTTTTGTCTGGCTTCTTCTAATTCTTTTTCGATGTTTTCTTGTTCTTGTTGTTCTTCTTGTTCTTGTTTATTTTTTTCTTGTTTTTCTTGTTTTTGATCTTCTTGATTTTCTTCTTTATTTTTTTGCTGTTGTTCTTGATTTTCTTCTTGTTCTTGTTCTTGTTCTTGTTCTTGTTCTTGTTCTTGTTCTTGTTCT
>CAXBWG010000015.1:0-13948 GCA_963979105.1 uncultured bacterium
AATGGAATTGGCTCTCATGTAATAGTATTCGTGGTTACATAGAAGGTGTTCTTGGCTTTAAATATACAGTTCAACCAAAACAACAGCTGAATCCTTTGTTTGATAAGTTTCCTTTTATAAAAAAGTTTAAGAAAAATTGGAAAAACATAACTCTTTTAGCTGATCAGGTAAATACATTGATGTCTGTATATAATGAAGTTGGAGATGGCTTTTTGAATAATTTAGAAATGTAATTTATATTCTGGACTATTAATAAGTTTTTTTGGGGATGTAATGGTTTGTATAGATGAGAGGGCGTTTGTTAATCCATTAATTTATTTAATAAATTTTTTGCTTCTTGTTTATCTCGTAAGACTTGGTCTTTAAAGTAATTTGCATATATTGGTAAATTAATTATGCTTTTAAGTTCTTTTATTGCATCTTCTTTTTTCTTTAATTTTATCAATACTCGCGATTTTTCTAATATATAAATACTGTCATTGCTGTCTAGTTTTAACGCTATGTTAATATTATTTAGTGCTTTTTTGGGATTTCCAATAGAAATAAATTTAGGTGCTTTTCTATATAGGCGTGATAGTACAAAATAACCTCTAGAAAATTTAGGGTCTTGTTGAAGAATTTTTTCCATACTTGCTTTAATGGGCTTAACAGAGCTAAGGGAATTTAATATGCCTTGTAACTCGGCTTGTCTTCCTAATACGATTGCATGCCAATAAAGTGCATTAATAGAATTTGGTTGTAATTTGATTGCGTTTAATGACTGTTCTAGACCTCTGCTATATAGGCCTAGTTTTTCTTTTTTATCTGCATTTAAATAGTTTTTTGCAGCAGAAACTTGTCTTGCGAAACGCCAACATATTTCGTAGGTTAGAGACTCTGATATTTCAGTAGAAAGCGTTTCATTAATAAGTGTAATTGATTTCTCTAAATTCCCATCTATATTTCTGGTTTCATATAATGTATCGATTTGATTTATAATAGGGCGGCTTTCAGCATAATTAATACAACTTATCCAGGTTATAAAGCTAATTAATAAGCACAACTTTATAAATTTATTCATAATTCTTTTTTTGTTTGAATTCGCTCGTTTAAATTTTCTTTCATTTTTGTAGCAAATTTTTGTTCTGGGTCACGTAATGCGCGATGAAGAATTTTTCCAACATTAGTTTTTGGTAATTCATCGTAGAATTGGATTACTTTCGGTTGTTTGTAATCAGTAAGGTTTTTTTTGCAATAGGTTATTATTTTTTCTTTTGTTAAGTTAATGTCTGATTTAACAATGCATAGTTTTACCCGTTCACCAGATTTTTCATCTTTTATGCCAATGGCTGCACATTCAAGAACACCTTCTAGATTAACTACTAAATCTTCTATTTCATTTGGATACACATTAAAGCCAGATACTAAAATCATGTCTTTTTTTCTGCTTACAATTCGGACAAATCCGTTTTTATCCATTGTTGCAATGTCTCCTGTTTTAAGCCAGCCGTCTTCTGTAAATATTTTTTTAGTTTCATCAGGTTGGTTCCAATATCCTGTCATTACTTGTGGGCCTTTTACACAAATTTCTCCTTCTTGCAAAACATCGCAGGGTTTATTTTTTTCTGTTCGAATAGA
Source organism: uncultured bacterium (assembly GCA_963979105.1). GTDB lineage: Bacteria > Margulisbacteria > Marinamargulisbacteria > CAXBWG01. Next base: position 1,618 of record CAXBWG010000015.1, read on the forward strand.
GACTAGTGTTGAGGGTAGTGGAATCCCAATTGAACCTGTAAAATTAGTTATTTCCATTGGATTTATACATACTGCAGGAGAGGCTTCTGTAAGTCCGTAGGCTTCTAGTAATGTGCTTCCGGTTAACTTTTTCCATTTGGTGGCGACCACTTCTTGAACTGCCATGCCGCCTCCAAGACTTAGTTTTAGTTTAGAAAAATCAATTTCAGTAAACTTGGGATGATTCATTAATGCTTTAAATAACGTATTTACTCCTGTAATTGCTGAAAATGATGACTTTTTGAGTGTTTTTATAAATAACGGAATATCTCTGGGATTTGTAATTAATATGTTGGTGCCTCCAAGTCGAAGAAATACCAAACAGTTCGCAGTAAGTGCAAATATATGATACAACGGTAACGCTGTAATTACTGTTTCATTGCCTTCTTCAAAATTAAGCCAGGCTTTTGCTTGTTGCATATTTGCAATCATATTTTTATGACTTAATGAGGCGCCTTTGGAAACGCCTGTAGTACCGCCCGTATATTGTAGGAATGCTAAATCTCTATGAGATAATTTTATATGATGAAATGTGTTGAATTCGCCAATGTTTAAGGCTTTTCTAAATGAAATTGTAGAGTCTAAATTGTAATTAGGGACCATTTTTTTGATTTTTTTAACTACAAAGTTTACTAATTTTCGTTTTGTAAAATTAAACATATCTCCTATTTCTGTAGTAATAACGTGTTTTACTGCCGTATTTTGGATACAGTCTGCTAAAACGTGACAAAAGTTTTCTAAAATAACTATTGCAGTTGTTCCGGAATCGTTGAGTTGATGTTCTAATTCACGCGCAGTATATAAAGGATTTACATTTACTATAATTATTCCTGCTCGCATTGCTCCAAATAATGTAATAGGATATTGAAGTAGATTTGGCATCATTATGGCTAATCTATCTCCTTTTTTCATATTAAGTTCATTTTGTAGAAAACTTGCAAATTTTTTCGATTTTTCACTTAATTCTTTGTAGGTCATTTTAACGCCCATGTTTATGTAGGCTGTTTGATCTGCATATAAGTCGCAACTTTGTTCAAATAATTCGATTATTGAATCAAATTCATTTAAATCAATTTCGTTAGGTGTTGTTTTAGAATAACTTTTAAGCCAAACTTTATCCATATTGTCTCCTTATCTTTTTGCAAACAGGGTTATACCAAAGCCTAGCATGTTTCCAGGCTCTAACCTACCAGGAAAGTTATATAAAACCCCTGTGGTATCGTTACTTAACATAAACGTTCCATTTACAAAGGCTCTTAAATAAATTTTTGGTTGATACGATAATTCTACTTTTCCAATTAAAGCTGTACCGTCTGATTTAGGAACAGTAGTGTAATCTGTGTATCCAGAATTACGAGTTGCTAGAGGATCTGTGTTACTAAATGCAGAATTGCCATCTTTATATTCATCTTCTCCATGAAATATTCCAGTTATTGAAGTAGAAAGTTTAACTTTTTCAGTTAACTTAAAGGGGATGTTAACTTTTCCCACAACCAGGTTTCCTGGGTTAAATTTAATGTTTTTATTATCTAAAAAGTTTTGTGTCATTTCTCCTAAATAAATATATCCTGCTGTTAATTCAATTGGAATTTTAACCATTTCTAAATCATAAAATCCTAAAAGATGATGTTGGTCATACCCTCTTGATGTTTCTAATTCTTGTACGCCATCGCTCATATCTTTTTCTGTTGAATCATTACCTGTTTTTAAGAATCCCCATGTGCCTTTATATGCAATAGATAAGTTTTTTAATTTGTATTTAAACCCAATAAATGTGTCATTAAGATGATCTGCTTCTGCTTTGTCTGGGACAAGATTATAACCAACAGCTTCACCAACGGCTGAGTTATTTATTGTTTCACTTTCAGCAACATATTCATCTGTATAGTCTAGCATTGCATTTTCATATGAAATATTAGTGAAAATTGTGAGCTTATCAGTTAGCCCATAGGCAACATCTAAAAATAATTTAGATTTTTTCCAGCTGTTGGCAAGTAATGTATCTTCAATGATATCAATTCCAGAAGCTGCCAGAGTATCACTTAAATACGTTCCTACTAAATAGATATCGGATATGGTACCTTCATCTAGTTTTACTTGTTCCCAAGTTTCTTTATCTCCAGATGGATTTGCACCTAAAGTTTCTATTTCATAATTACTTGAATAAATATCTATTTTAAAAACATTTTTTGGTAATGTTTTTGTTGTTGCAAAAACAGATGAGAAACTAATTATTAATGTCAATAAAACTGGAATTATTATTTTCATTTTCTTTCTCCTTTATTGTGCGAAAAATTGAGTAGCCAGGCCTTGCATAACTAAATGATAAAATACTAATCCTGTAGAATGATCTGCTAAAGTTCCATCTGTGTATGTAGTACTAAATGTGGTTGCGTAGAGATGAGGATCAAGAATTGCAAGTGTGGTTCCTGAAATTGCAGTTCCATAACTAAGCATTGCTTGAGCGGCACTTTGAGTATTTGTTATTGGGACTATTGGATCTTTAAATAAATGTAGAAAATATATTGGTGTTAATCCTGGATTATAATTATAGACATCGTTTTCAATAATTTTCTCAAAGAACCCGGTGGTTGTAGGTGTTCCTAAATTATAATCGGAATTATAGTCTGTGTAGGCTGTTTGTAGTTCTGTTTTAAAGGAATCTGTAAAAATATCTACTGGATATTGTGATGAATCACTAATAATTGTTGAAAATTGGCTGAGTATATCGGTACTTAATGCTTTTGTTCCTGAATAAAAATCATCTATTATAGATTGATAGTCTGTTTTGAATAGCGTTTTTACATCTGGTACTAGATTATATACATCATTATAGGCTAGTAAAATATAAGGCCCGTAATCTGGGCGTATATAATCTGAAACACTAATTAATTGACCTGCCATTACAGTAGATAAGTTACTTGGAGAAGCTCCTGGAATAACTCCTTTAAGGTTTGTGGCTAAGTCTAAATCTGTATATTTACTGGGGTTAGTTACAAGCTCTTTATGAGTAGCCATAGTGGCATAACCACCTCCAGAGTAGCCAGTGATAATAAATTTTTCAGAAAGTGTAAATGAAACACCAGCTGAATTTGCAAAGTTTTTAGCGGCTCTTAGTGCGTCGATGCTAGGGTAGCTGTAGCTATTTGCTACAATATATGGATGTAGTCCAGAAGATGCCCCAAATCCTAAGTGATCTGGCATTAATACTGCTATTCCTTGAGATGCAAGAATTGTATTGAGTAATGATTCTTGGTCTGATGCGATGTTGGTTGCAATTGTTGAAGGGTCTACTCCATCATAATTAGAAAAATCTACATAGGTTTTTGTGCCAGCTGAGCTATCTAGTGTTTTAGATGCATAATTTAAATAAAGTACTAAGTTAAGATTTTTATTAAAGCTTGGAACGAGTAGTTTTGCAGATGCAATTGTAGGATTTCCATTGGCATCTAGTGTGTTATAGGTAATGTTATATTGATTTACTGCATATTTTGCTGTAGTTCCTGAAAGCGCATTGCTTGCAGCTGCATTAAATTGTGTAATTAGGCCATCTATAAATGATTGCGGATAATTATCTGTTGTTGTTCCAATCACAGCGCTTTGGTTAGAGCTTGTTGTGGATGTGGATTCGTCGAATGAGCCGCAGCTAGTTAAAAAAATAATAATAGTTAAATAAATAAATGATTTAAAGATTAATTTTGTATTAGTCATTTTTAATCCTCCCATCTTAATATTGTAGTACTACCCTTATATTGAATTGGTTAAACATAAAAATTAATAAATAGATTAATTATTTTTAGAAAAATAGATGTTTTGTATTTGATTTTATTTGATTGTGTATTATATATTAAAAAATTTCGATACAATATTTTATGTTTTGCGTACGTTTGTAATATTGTATATAATGAAATTAGGAAAAAATTATGAATGAAATATTTTTAGATCCGCATAAAAAATTACCAGATAACCAGTCTAATGTTAATTTGCATGCTTCAGATGGAAGTTTTGGTGAGATTTTGGCTGAATTAGATATAAATGAAGCAGCAGATGTTTCATTTATTAATTCACTTGAAACAAGAGATATGGGAAAGCAGCTTTCTTTAGAATTTTATACAAGATTAAATAAATCTATTAGTAGTGCTTTAAAAGCAGAAGGGTTAGGTTAGCTTTTTTTAAAATAATTGGCCAAGACCTACGTGGATGTAGTAGTTTTCTTCACCTGTTGCTAGATCTAGTCTAATAGGTCCGATTGGAGTTATATATCTAAACCCAATTCCGTATCCTGTTTTAAAGGTGTCTAAATTAACGTTTGTATCAAATGCGTTTCCATAATCTATAAAGGAAATAAATTGCATAGTTTGTGAAGTGTTATATCTCAATTCTATGTTTGTTAGGATATTCCGTTTCCCTGTAATGCTTTCATTTAAATCGCTGTATCCTCGGATAGATGTGGATCCTCCAAGAATAAAATATTCGTTTTCAAATGTATTAATACTTGTATCTTTTGTGTCGTAAATTCCTCCTTGAAGATTTGTTGCTAGAATTAATTTCTTATGTATTTGAAAGAATTTTGATATAGAGGTTGTAAATTTGGTGAACGAAATTCCACCTAATGAAATTATATTAAAATCATTTCCTCTTTCAATACTTAATTGAATAGAGTGCCCTTTTTTGGGATTTGTTTTGTTTGATAATGTTTCAAATAATAAAGATAATTCAATTGAATTTAAATTATAGTCATTTATTCCATAAGATTCATCTGTTTCAGAAACGTTTTCTTTTTTAAATGTTAATGTGTAGTCGGATCTATAGCTAAGCGGTCGTGAAAAAGCTATTTGAAAGCCGTTTCTTTGACTATAGGTTGAGCTATTATCTAAAATTTCGGCTTTTTCAATTGCATAGTTACTTAAGGATGTTTTAGTATTATACTTATTTAGGAGCCATGGTTGGGTGTATTTTATAAAATAGTTATTAATTTTTAGGGTGTTTTCATTTACCTGAATTTGAGATTTTAAAAATAAGCTATCACTTGTAATTATAGAGTTTTGTTTTGTTGTACTAACAAATCCGTAAAATAAATTTTGGTCTTGTTCAATTCCAATAGAAATTAGGTTTTGTTTTGATTCAATAATATTAAATATAATTTCTACTGTATCTGATTGGGAACCTTTTTTGAATTTTGGTGCAGAAACAAAATTAAAATATCCAAGTTTTATAAGACGCTCCCTATCTTTTCTAATTTCTATTGTGTTTAATGCAGATCCAACATGTTGGTTCATTGTTCTCATGATTTGGTCTTTTTTTATTTTTTCAAGACCAATAAACGTGATTTTTTCTATGGTTCCTTCGCTTGTTTTAATAGTTAAATTGTTATTTTCTTTGTTGAATTTTATGTTTGAGAATGTGAAGAATTGGTATCCTTTTTTTTGAATATAGGTTGTGAGTTTTTCCTTTTTTTTATTTATAATTGCGGTATTTAAAGGTTGATTTAATAGGTGTTTGAATTCTTTTTCTATTAGAGTTTTAATTTTTTTTGATTTTGTTTTAATAGTTAATAGTTTAATGGTGGAGTTTTGAGTAAAGTTAAACTCTAAAATATGCTTATTTTGAGTGGGAATTGAGTGAGCGAAAATTGATGAAAAATAACCTGTTAGATATAAATTTTTTAAATCTTCATCTAGAAATCTTTTATTTATTTGTGTGTCTATAGTTGTTTTTATTTGAATTGATTTTATATCTTTGTTTATTTTTTTAGATGTTATTCCTTTGAAGGTGATAGTGTCAACAGGAGTACTAAAGTTTATATTTGTTGTAGCAAATGAGGCGTACCCTACAATCATATAAAGAAATAATAGGGATTTAATTATTTTAGAATTCATAATCATATCTCATTGAAAGTTTTGAAAGGTATTTGTTATTAAAATTTGTTGATTTGTAATTGTTGTAATTTAAGGAAAGATTTTTATTTTTGAGTAAATAATAGCTTAATTCTATTTCTGATAATTCAAAATTACTATTAGTTGATGTATCGTCTTCTTTTTCAAATGAAGTGTTTGTTAGTAACTTTAATATTAGTCTATCTGAAATAATATTTTTAATAAATTGAATTCCTAATGTGTCTTCAGTATTATCGATTAATTTGCTTCCTAAATTATAATTTATACGGATATCATTAAGTCCTACTTGTTTTGCCACTGTTTTTTCTAATGGACGTAAAATACTTTGTCGACCAAGTGAATTAATTTGAGATTCGCCTAAGCTAGCCAAGAGTTCATCTGATACTGTTTTTGTGTATAATTCGGGTAATAGAAGCGTTAATAGCTCATTAATATCCGATTGATCAGATGCTATTGAGTTTGTGTTTGTTTGATTTTCAATGCTAAACTGCTTCATAAAAGTTAAATCTGAAATTGTAGAAGGGGTTTCAATGGTGCTTTCAAACACTTCAAATCTTATTTCATTTAATGAGTTTATTGTATCATTTATAGACATAATAATATGTGTGAATGTAATTAATGTATTCTCTGTAGAAGTTTTAGGGTTTTCAATGGTACATAGTGCTTTAAATGATAACTTTGGTGTAATTACTGCTTGATTTGAGGTGTTGAATTCTGTTTGAATTCCAATTGTGTTTTGTAAAATGGTTTGGTTTGTTCCCGTAGAAAATATATGTTGTTTGGAAGGAGGGATTATATTAAATACTTTATTAAGCAATGTAACTGATCCGTTTTCTATTGTTATTTGGTTATTAATTGCAATATCATTTGTTGTCCCAGAAATGTTAAGCGGCTGGTCTGTTTCTTGAAATTCTAGATCTGCATTTATTCCAAAAATCGTATTTCCAAAAATTGGACTATTAAAAAATACATTTTTTTCTATATCAACGTTTATATTTAAATCTAATGGATAGGTTTCATGGCTGGAAGCTTCAGGTATTGCAATGGATGTGTTTGAAAGCTTTATATCTGATTTGAAAATGGGGTATGCTATATTTTTGTTTTTATATTGGGCATTAATAGAGGTGTTATTTAATCCAATGATTATATTTCCTGTAAGTGTAGTGTTTTTAAATTCTATATTAGATTTAAATGTTTTTGTTTTTAAATTTGTTTTAGCAAAGGGTGAATGTAGATTTACATTTGTTATTATATAATTTGGATCAAGTAAATTAAACTCCTTAAGTTTTATATGTCCTGTAATTGGTGAGTTAAAAAAAGGAAATATGTAATTATTCTTTGTAGATTCTTTTGTGACATTAAAGCTCCTTAAGTTTAAAGTGTTATTGGAGAGCATGATTTTATTTGTTGGAATATTAAAATTTGTGTTTTGATGAACTAAATTTATAGTTTGACCAGAGTTTTTTGTTGAATTAAAAATAGGGTTTTCTAGCGTACCTGCAATATGTAAATTTAGATTTCCATTAAATTCTGTTTTGCTTAACAATGGATTTATAAATTCTAGAACAGTCATATTTGATTTTGAAAAGTTAAGGTTTAAATTAATTGGATGTGATTTATTTGAGTTAAAAAGGGGGACTGTTAGATTTCCAATTGCAAAGTTATGTATTTTATCTTCTTTAGTTGTTATTGTATTTGAATATAGGTTTAGAATTAAATCTTTACTAAAACTTCCATTAATCTTTATATTTTCAATAGGCGATTGATTAATAAACCCTTTTTGAGAATGAACTGTAAAGTTTGTTAAATTTTTGGTTGATTTAAATGATAGTGTATTTTTATTTGTTTGTATGTTTGGAATAGATAGGTTTGTTATGCTGAGGTTTCCATTAATTATAGGTAGTTGGGTTGTTTTTCCGATTATATCTAGTTTTCCATCTAGGGTTCCTTGAAAAATATTAAGATAAGACTTTTGATTTATAAAATTTGATTTTGTGGTTTTTAGTAGTAAATTAATAAATTCTATTTCTGATTTCTGATTTTTTTCTGAAGATATTATTGTTATATTTTGGTTGTTGGAAAATGGGGATTCAATTTTAAAGGCACTTAAAAAAGCGTCACTTTTAGGTTGTTTTTTCTTTATTGAATTTGAAATTGAATTCCAAATTGATTGAACTTGATTGATATTTATTTTGCTAAATTTAGGGCTTAAATAATAGTTAACAATATCGTTTGGCTCTTTTTCTATAACTCCTTTTAAGTAAAAGGATCCGTTATTTATAGATCCGTCTAATGTCTTTATTTTATATTTATCATTTTGATAGCTTAAGTTTAGGCTTAAATCTGTTATTGTGTTATTGTTTATGATTAATTTATTTGAATTTATTTTAGACTTAAATTTTAGTTTGTTTTGTTCATATGAAATAGTTGTTTTATCTATGTTTATTTTTCCTTTTATTGGGGGTTTTTCAAGAAAGGGTGTTTTAATTGTTTCTATGAATAAGTAAGAGTTTGGATTTAAATTAAGGTTTAATTCATTAGTTTTGGTATTATAATTTCCTGATCCGTTTATAAAATTGTATTTTGATTTAGCAATTATATCTTTAAATTTTATAATGTTTTTTGAGGTTTTAAATTTTAAATTAATATTTTGAATTAAATTGTTGAATAGCGAAATATTCGATAGTTGAGATTGCCCATGTATACTTGAAGGGGTGTTTATATTTTTTTTATAATATATTTCTGTCGATATATTACTGTTGGGGAACTTTATAAATGATGGGGGTAATATATTAAATGCATTTATTCGTTTTAGTGACATATTATTAATAGTTAACTTAATATCCGAATGTTTTTTTTCAGAATAATATCCGGAAAGTTGTATCGACTCATTGGCTGATTGTAAATTGAATGTTGAAATTAAAAGTTGTTTGTTTTTAGTTTTAATAGTTAATTTTGCTAAATTAAAAGTTTGGTTATTTAATTTAGGGTTTATAATGGATAGGTTTAATCTTCCTGTTGTTTCTAAAATAAAGTTTAATAGGGAGTTAGATTTATAGGCCAGCGGGAAATGAAAATTCGTATTTAAGTTTAAATTAGAGTTTAAGTTGTATGTCGTTTCAAATGGATCTGTAATTTTTAGATCTTTAATGGTGTTGCTTATATATATATGGTTATTTTTAATGTTTATTGTTGCTTGGGAAGGTGAGCTTGAGTCATTTAAAAATATGTTAATTTTGTTAAATTTTGTTTCTTTACTGTTTATTACTATGTTAGATTTTATTGAATTTAATTTTTGGTTCATAAATGTAACATCTTTTCCTAAAACTTGAATATTTCCTGTTAAAATGTTGCTTTGTCCAGTTAATTTGCAAATGGCATCAATGTTTCCCGTTGTTAGTGAGTTGGTAATTAATCGTTTGGGATTAAGTTCAGAAATATATGTTTTTGTTGATATAGTAGGTTTGTTTTTTATGTTAGTAATTATTGTTTCATTTGTTAGTAATCCATTTAGATAAGATGCTTTTGTTATGTTGAATTTAAATATGTTGTTATGAAGTTTAAATTTACTTTCTACATTGTTTAAATTTAAAAATAAACACTTTAAATTGTTTGTTTTAGCAGAACCAATTAGTTGAGGGTTTTTAAGTAATCCTATAATATTTAATTTCATATCAATATTATTTTTTAAACTTAGATTTTTAGTTTCAGGAAAAAATTGTTGTATTTTATTACTATTGAAAGTGTTTGGGTTTATTTTTAGGTTTATCCATTTATCTTTAAAGTTTATATATCCATTTATGTTGGTTTGTATATTTTCTATTGTGGTTGTAATTTTATTAAACTTTATTACTATGGAAGGCTCATTTATGTGAGGAGCGATTTTTTTATTTAAGTAATTTTTTTTAAAAAATGTTATATTATTTCTTTTTTCAGTTGAAGATGTTGTGAGTGATAGTCTTTTAGAAATAATGTTTTTTTCTTTTAAAACTTTTAAAATGGTTTTTTTATTTGTTTTGGAAAACGGGTGTTTTAATGAATTTAATAAATCATTATTTATATATCCTTTTGAAATAAGTAATTGGCCATTAGTGTTATTTAATTTATTGGAAATATATGGGGTGTAGAATGCGCTATGTTTTAGTTGAAATTTCAAGTAATACCATAGTGGATTTTTTTTATTTGTATTAAATTTTGCATTTGTTATATGGCAATTAAGTAGAGCGTTTCCTGAAAATGCATGAAACCCTGTTATAGGGAGTGCATATTCTGCCCATGTATTAAGATTTAAGTTTATACCTTCTGAGTATAAGTCGAAGTCTTTGTTTTTTAGATTAACTTTCCCAGTAAATGGTACTCTATTAGATGTGCCTTTTAAAAGACCAGAGCTATTGAGAACACCTATGTTATTCCCTTTAAAAATAAGTGACCCTTCGATATTTGTAATGTTTGTTTTAAATTGTGTTTTTTGGGAGTTTTTTTTCCATCCTTTATGGTCGCTTAAGTAAATTGTTGAATCTTTAATGAATATTTTTGTGTTTAAATTAAGATTTTTTTCTTTTTTTTCTGTATTATATTGTTTTTCTTTTTTTTGTTTAATATTTATCCATTTACCGTTTTTTCCTCGAATAATAAAATAGTTTAGATTTGTTAATACTATGGTGTCTATTGCTTCTAAAATAGAGGTTTTTTTGAAAATAATTTTTAATATGTTGTAATTAAGTTCGGCTGATTTTAAGGATATTATTTTTGTTTTTTTTTCAACGGATTCATAGCAGGTTATATTATCTATTTTTATATTTGAATAAATATTACCTTTTAATGATTGAAAGGTTAGGTTAACTCCCAATTCATTATTTATGTGGTGTTTAATATATTGTTTTGCGTATTTTTGTGGCAGATTACTTGAAAGCAAGAAAAATGTAAGAATGCTAAGAATTAATAAACTAAAAACTAAAAAAAATGCTAAAAATTTAATTATTATAAATTTTTTATTATTTTGCATTTTATATGGGATAAATAAATTGCATTAAGGTTTAGTATTTAAAAATGTTGTTAATAAATCCCAAGGTGTATTAAAATGGATTTTAGTTGTTTTTGCATTTTTTTCTGAGTATGACTTTAACGATTTTGATTTCATAGATCTATGATAGAAACAGTAGGGTACTGGTTCGTGTGTATGTGTTTTTATATCGCATGGAGTTGGGTGATCTGGTAATACCATAATGACACAATCTGGATTTTCTTTTTGGTAGTTTAATATTGGACCTACTACCTTTTTGTCAAAATCTTCTATCGCTTGTATTTTTAAGTTAACATCGCCCATGTGGCCAGCTTCATCTGGTGCTTCAATATGTAAATAACAAAAATCATGATTGTTTAAAATGGTTAATGCTCCTTTTACTTTTTCTTCATAGTTTGTATCTATAAATCCAGTTGCGCCTAAAATATCTGGTGTTTCTAGGCTTGCTAATTTGCCTAACCCTTTTAATAAATCTACACCCGTTATGATTCCGCCTGTTTTTGAATATAGAGATTTAAAAGACGGCATGGTTGGGCTTTTCCCCTGACTCCATGGCCAAATGCTGGAGGCCAGTTTTTTCTTGTTTTTTTGTCTGTTTATGTTTATTTGGGACTGGTTTAATATGGTGTTTGCTTTCTTAATTATTTCTAGAAATTCTGTTTCGTGTTTCCCTGATGGTAAGTAGCTTGTTATGTTTTTATCTGTTATGTCATGTGGCGCATGTGTTATTAGGTTTGCATATTTCTCTTCTACAACCATAATATGCCTGTAGCTTACACCGCTATAAAAAGTTATGGGACTGTTTTTAAATGCGGTATTTAATTGGTTTATTAATAGTGTGCTTTCAGCTGTTGAAATATGACCTGCGGTAAAATCTTTCATGGTTGAATTTTCTATGCATACAATATTGCATCGAAAAATTACATCTGATGGAGAACATTTTATATTCATACTGGCGGCTTCTATTGGACCTCTCCCTGTATAATATAAATTTGGATCATATCCAAGAATACCCATGTTGGCTACATCAGACCCAGGAGAAAATCCTGCAGGAACAGTATCCACCATTCCTAAGTTTCCATTTTGTGATATAAAATCGATATTTGGTGTTTTGGCTACTTCAAGAGGCGTTTTTCCGTTAAGGTGTGCTATATTGTGATCTGCCATTCCATCGCCTAAGCATATTATGTGTTTTGTCATAGTAGTTATTTTCCTTATTAACTTATATTTAACTTTATATCGTTGTAACTTTTAAATATCGATTCAAAAAATTCTGTTTTAAGTAAATAATTTGTTACTATTTCCAGGGCTGGTTTTAATTCTTTTATTATGCCTGATTGATCAATTAAATTTGGTTTAATTATTGTTATTG
>CAXBWG010000016.1:0-13850 GCA_963979105.1 uncultured bacterium
TCGCTCCTTTTTACACCCAGCAGCAACAAACATTAATTTTTCTAGTTGTTTATTCACTAAAGCTAACTTAACTAAAACCAAAGTTGCTAACACTTTTTTTAACTTTACTAAGTTTGAAGATAGTTACTTTAAAACTGTAACATTTTCAAACACCAACTTAAATAATGTTACATTTTCAAATTCCACATTAACTTCTGTTATATTTACTAATTGTAATATAACAAATCTATCTATTAACAATAGTAATTTAACTCAAGTTTTTGTTTTTAATTCAACTCTAGATCAACATTCTAAAAACATATTAAGTGATAACAATGTTACGTTTGATCTCAACACATTTAAACTAGCCAACAAAAAAAACGTAACAATCAAAGATACCGTTTTTGAAAATATTAATTTAGGACACTTAAATTTATCGACACAAAAATTCTCTTCTACTGACTTTATTTTTTCTAAATTTTCTAAAACAATTTTCCGATTTTCACATTTTTCTAACACAAATTTTTATTTTTCTAATTTATCTAATATAAATACATTTAAATCTGTATTTAAAAATTCGATATTTAATTATTCTACTATTTCGGATTCAGATTTTTCAGAAGTCAAATTAATTAATAGTCATATAAAAAATTCAAATATTTCAAACGTAACCTTTAAAAACTCTAAATGGTTAAATGTAAAAATAGAAAATTCAACCTGCAAAAATTGTAATTTCAACTCAATTTCAACTTCAAATATAAAAGTTATAAACAGCAAAGGGTTTTTCTAATTTTCTTCTCATTGAGAATAACCTTATGCTATACTCCTTGAATATATTTTTTGTTTTAGCAAACTAAAAACTAAAGGAGCATAGTCATGACAACTGACACATTAAAAAGTGGAATTTCAACATTTATGGAAAAATTAATCAAACAACATCCCGGAGAAGACGAGTTTCATCAAGCTGTTCATGAAGTTATCGAATCTGTTTATCCATTTGTAGAAGCAAACCCAAAATATAAAACTGCAAATATATTAGAGCGCATTGTAGAACCAGACAGAATTGTAATTTTTAGAGTTACCTGGGAAGATGACGCAGGAAAAATTCATGTTAACAGAGGCTATAGAGTTCAATTTAATAATGCAATCGGCCCGTATAAAGGTGGACTTAGATTTCATCCATCAGTTTCTTTAGGAACATTTAAATTTTTAGGATTTGAGCAAATTTTTAAAAACAGTCTAACAACACTGCCTATGGGTGGGGCTAAAGGGGGTTCTGATTTTGACCCTAAAGGAAAATCAGATAGAGAAATCATGCGTTTTTGCCATGCATTTATGCTAGAACTTTATCGTCATATAGGATCAAATATTGATATTCCTGCTGGAGATATTGGAGTAAGCGGTAAAGAAATAGCTTATTTATTTGGAACTTATAAAAAAATCCAAAATAACTTTACAGGGACTATCACAGGCAAACAGCTTAATATGGGTGGAAGTTTAATTCGTACAGAAGCAACAGGGTATGGATGTGTTTATTTTGCACAAGAAATGCTAAATCATATTGGCGATTCTATTCTAGGTAAAACATGCGTTGTATCTGGGGCTGGAAATGTAGCGCAATATACAGTAGAAAAAATATTAGAACTTGGTGGAAAAATAGTAAGTTTATCTGATTCTGGCGGAACAATATACGACCCTAATGGTATAACGTCTGAAAAACTAGAGTTTGTAAAAGACTTAAAAAATAATCGTCGTGGAAGAATTAAAGAATACGCTGAAAAATATAATGTTGAATATTTTGAAAACCAAACTCCTTGGTTTATAAAATGCGATATGGCATTTCCTTCGGCGACTCAAAATGAAATCACAAAAGATGATGCCCAAATTCTTATTAATAATGGGTGCAAATGCATTGCTGAAGGCTCTAATATGGGATCTACTCCTGATGCGATTAACTTATTTAAAGAAAATAAAATATTATTTGGTGTTAGTAAAGCAGCCAATGCGGGGGGAGTCGCAGTTTCAGGCCTTGAGATGTCACAAAACAGAATGGGGTATAGCTGGACCTGGAATCAATTAGATGAAAAACTAAAAACTATTATGAAAGATATTCATAAACAATGTTTAGAATATGGTCAAGAAGATAACTATGTTGATTATGTTAAAGGTGCAAATATTGCAGGATTTAAAAAAGTAGCAGATGCACTAATTGCTTATGGCGTATACTAAGAATAATTTGATTGATTAAAGTTACTTATTGTTTATAATTAAAAAAGGGGTTATTTAAATTGAGAAAACGAATATTTTCATTATGGACATTACTAGGGATAATCTTTGGAGTTAGCTTATTTATATATGCAATCCTAAATAGTACCGAAAACTATATTATTTTTGTCAGTATTAATAGTTTAATTATGGTGTTAGGTGGCACGTTAGCAGCTACTATGATTTCATATCATGCGCGCTATGTAATGCTAGCCTTAAAAAACTTATTTTTTATTTTATTCCCCTACCATTTAAGTCCAAAAAAACTTAATGAAGACGCATTACAAATTATTGAATGGTCTAAAATAAATAATAAAGAAGGATTTAAAGCTGTAGAATCGTTAATAATTAGCAAAAAAATTAATGACCCAATTATTTTATATAGTAAAGATCTAATTTCTACTGGGGTTAAAGGTGAAAAACTACGAGAATTACTTGAAGATTTAGTTGAGTGTATGTTAGAACGAGAATTAGTAACAGCAAATATTTTACAAACAATGGCAGGATTTGCGCCCTCCTTTGGAATGGTAGGAACCTTAGTAGGCCTTGTTATTATGCTCGATAATATGGGTGGAGATATTTCTGGTGTAGGCCCGGGATTAGCCTTAGCGCTTTTAACAACTCTTTATGGAGTGCTTTTTGCACAATTAATTTTTAGACCTGCTGCAGAAAAAGTTAAACAGACAATAGAAATTTTGCGACACCGCAATATTATTCTAATGGAATCGATTGTCTTATTAAGCGAAGGAAAAACAAGTTTTGAAATCCAGGATTATGTAAACCGATTCATTTCGCCAGCTAATTGGATTGATTTAACTAAAACTTCTAAATGAAAAAACGACATAAAGAAACTAATCAAGTAGACGAAAGCTGGCTATTAACATACGCAGATAGTATTACATTATTAATGGCCTTTTTTGTGTTACTATTGTCTGTTTCATCTATTGATCAGTCAAAAGTAGAAGCCATTCAATCTGGTATTGATAATGCTTTTTCTCGAACAGAATCTGAACAGCCGTTTTCATCGATGCAAGAGAAACTGAACGATATTGTAGAGCAGAAAGAACTTCAAGATAAAATTTCGATAACTCCAGATGCGCTTGGAATGCATTTGCGATTTTCATCTCGTATTTTATTCAAATTAGGATCTGCTGAATTACGCGATGAAATTTTCCCTGTATTTAATAGTGTTGTAAATGCGATAAAAGAATCTAAATTTAAAGATTATATTGTAAAAGTTGAAGGTCATACAGATAACATTCCTATTCGCACCAAAAGTTATCAGTCTAATTGGGAACTCTCTGCACATAGAGCTACCAATGTTGTAAAATATTTTATTTCTCAAGGAATAGAAAAAAAACGTATACGTGCCATTGCCATGGCCGACTCATTTCCGCTTTATCCTAACATTACCGAATCAGGTAACCCCGATAAAATAAACCAAGCAAAAAATAGACGCATAGAAATTTACATTCATCGAAACTTTAAATAAATAAATGAATGTTTTTAGATAAATATCAGCATCGAATAAAAAAATATAAGGCTTATTCTAAAAATAAAATTAATCAATCTCAAAAAACTACAATTTATTCTTTAATTATTATCTTTATTATTGGATTAATTATTACTATTACTTATATCTTTTTTAAAAACCCACTATGGTTTAGGCTTTTAAAAATAAAACTAAATGCTTAACAAATCTAATTTTTCTTTAATATTCAAAAAGTAAGTACTAAGTTTCATTTTTAATAATGATGACATAGATGAATTGATATTATTTAAATTTAGCGATTTGGAATTTCTAACAAAAACAACATTTGGATTTTCAATTCCTAACGAATTTCCCATATCTTCTATTGCTGTATATAAGCCCCCTAATTCATCTACCAACTTATATTGCTTAGCTTGTGTGCCAGAAAATATTTGTCCTTGAGCAACGTTATAAACTTCGTTATTTGTTAAATGACGATCTACTCTAACTTGCTGAACAAACTCTTGATAAAAATTATCTTGATATTGCTTAATCATATCACTTTCTTCTCGTGTAAGCTCCTTAAATGGCGAATATAGACCAATATATTTTCCGGTCTTTATAGAATCTGTCTTAATACCTAGTTCCTTCATTAAAATATCAAATGACATAAAAGAAGAAATCACGCCAATGCTCCCTGTAATACTAGATGAATTTGCATAAACCTTATGAGAGTTAGAGGCAATATAGTAGCCTCCAGAAGCAGCCATAGATCCTATCGATGTATACACAAGTTTATTTGCTTTTTTTAATCGATTAACAGCGCTATACATACGATCGGCAGCTAACACACTTCCTCCTGGGCTATTAACTCGTAAAATAACACCTTTAACATCGTTGCTGTCTTTCACATTATCAATAATTTCATCAAAATCATCAGCCCCAGTTGATTCTCCTCCAAAAATAAAATTTGATTGATTTCTCCCTCTTGTAATAGCCCCATCTACCTCAATAATTGCAATTTTGTCAAAATAGCTAAATATCGATGGATTTCTAATTGGCAAAAACTCTTGAATCGCAACTTTATTTACATCTTCTTCATAGCTATCTACCAAGGAATAAACCTCAGACCAATACGCCAATCTATCAACAAACCCTAGTTTTTTTGCCTCTTTTGCTGTGATCATTTGCCCTTCAGACACACTATTTATAGACGTTTCTAATGTTTCACGCTGTTGCTTCAATTCATTTAGTGTGGCATTAAATACAGTTTCAATTAATGTTTGTATTTGAAATTTATTTAAGCTATTGAAATCTTTGGAGAAAGCACTCGATTTCCCTTTGTGTTCGCCACTGGAAAATACATACTTTCTAATTCCTAATTTATCTAAAAAATCTACCATGTTCTGACGTTCAAACTCTAAACCAATATTACTAATAGTTCCTAATGGCGGCATAATAATCATATCTGCAATTGACGCAAAATAATATTCAGGTAACCCAGCATTTCCTTCAAAATAAATAAATATTTTTTTACCGAGCTCTTTTGATTTTAATAACTCATCACGAACTTCTTCAATTAATGCAATCGATGTTAAACTAGAAGATAATTCTCCTACACGAACAATATAGCCTTTACATGTCTCGTCTTTATTCGCTATATGAATAAGAGTTAACAAGTCATTAGATCCTAACTTTAACCCGCCTAACAAACTAAATTGAGATTTCCCACTATTTAAACTACTTCCTATACTAAACTCTGCGTATGATGATTTTTTATATAATGCGTAACGTTTTCTAAATTTTTCAATTTGAGATCCGCCACCTAATCTAAACGCAGCTGTATATTGAACATTTTCATTATTAGACCAATTGTTAGCGACCCCTGCATCTAATTGCAAAAAGCCTAATGAAATTGTCGCCCCCGAATACAATTCATCGCGCTGAATCCCACCTCTAATAGACAAAGAATCTGTTAACAGAATTTGAGCGCCATAGCGCATTATAATTTCTTTTTGAGAATTATTTTCATATACAGATTCAACCGTCCATAAAAACGAATTTTTGCTATGAAAGCCAGCTAAGGCTAAATTAAAAGACGAATTTAAATCTATATCTTTAGAATAAATATCTTTAAAATTAACACCTAGTTTTAACCATGGAAACAAATGAAACAATACGCCCAAATCAGACGACCATCCGCTTATATCAACCCCATTTACATAACCATCAATATCTTTATAATTTGCGCCCCAACTTACGCCATTAGAGCCTAAAAAACCAAGTCCATATATAGTTTGTTTTAAGTGATTACCACTAAAATCTTTTTTCACAATAGATGAAAACCCAAACGGCTTATTATAATAAAAATGGCCCTGATAGGTTGATGTATTCATATTATCTACATCTAGTATATGATAGCTATAGCCTGAACCTGGATAAGCAAGGCCTGCAGGATTTGAAATAATACTTTCTTCGCCTTCGGCAATTGCTGTATAGGCATTTGCAAATCCAAAAGATTTAGAAGTAAATGAGTTTTTAGAAAAATCATATAAACTCATATTTGCAAAAGTTAATGAACTTAGCATTAAAAAAACTAGTATTAATTTCATGATGATATTTATAACTTCCCTTTAGTAACTACTTTTAAACTTTGAATTTTTCTTTTTTATTATACCAATATTTGGCTCATGAAAATAGAATGGTTTTATATGATTAAATTCAGACTTAACATTTCTTTTCAAGCAATCCACTATATAAGTGTGTAAAGTTTTACATAAAATATAGGATTCAAAAAAATAAATATCTTTTATTTCTTCAACAGATTTTTTTGTTTCCTCATCTAAAATCCCTACAATATTCATTGGGGCTTTAAACGCAGATATTAAGTGTAAAAACTGCTCAATAGTAATACATATAGGCTCTGTTACATCTTCGACCCCGAGCCCACTACCACAGTTAAATAACTGCACATACACAAACCCCCTTTTACTAGGAACAACAGTTATATACGTTTTATTTGCGACAGTTGCTTGTAATGAAATGGCCTGTAAAGCAGTGCATGAAAACACCGGGATATTTAATGCATAAGCAATCGTTTTAGCAACAGAAACACTAATTCTTAAACCCGTATAACTTCCCGGCCCTTTAATAAGCCCAACCGCACTTAAGCTATCATAGCTAATATTATTTACAGCGCATTCCTCTTTTAGTCTATCTACCAAGGTTTCGCTAAATTTTCGAGATGATCTTTGATAGCATTCAGTAATAATATCGGCATCTTTATACAGGCCAAATCCAAAGGGCTCATATGCCAAATTAAAAGTTGCCGTTATAATGCTCATGTTTATAAACTTAGTCTAAATAGTCTAAATTTTCAATTTTCAAAAATTTTCCTATAAAACGACATCCATTTTTGATACCTAGCATAACTAGAAATAGGATCTAATTCAGGCATTAAAAACGTTAATGGCAATTTCTTTTTTCTAGATACTTTAACTGTTGTATTCTCTGGTTTTTCAGCATTAACAAAATATATTTCTGGCATCGCGCATAACATTTCATAGTTAATAAACACCATCGAACTTTGAATACAATTAGATAAAATACCCCATATATTTTCATTCACGGAAATTGTTGATGTGCAGAATATATCTTGCTGAGTAATCTCATAAAACTCTTGAAATTGATTTAGTTTCATTTTAATCATATGAAATATACCTTCTAAATAAGCATCTAATATATGCTCTTGCTTATCAGATTGATTAAGTTTAATAAGTGCAAATTGATTTTTAGATTGTTCAGACGCCCCATTCATAACCATCCATATATTTTCAGGGGCATGTTGTCTCTTTTCTGCAACAACATCTTTAAATTCTTTATTTATTACTTGTGACTGAAGCCTCGATATCTGAATAACATCCTTAACGCAAATTGAACTTATTTTAGTATTTGAAAAAATAACTTTTTGACACCCAGGCTTTACAGGGGTGTCCTCGCCTCCAAGATATGTTTGAATTGAAATATCATTTTCGCTTATATGAATATTAATACTTCCATACCCCTTTTTAGGCATTATTTCCCAACGGAAAAAATCTTGACTTTTAAAACTTGAAATTTCAATATTATCTTTTAATGGAACAAACCCTTGCGTATAATAATTGGTGCGTGATTCTTTGATAATTAATGGCAAACACCCCATTGGAATATCTAAGTCTTTAATAATAGAACTACTAAACTCCCAATTAAAATAATCAAATATTCCAGAACTAGAAGCCGTTGCCAAATCAATAACATTTTCTCTTTTTCCAGTAAGATTTAATAATAAATAACTTTCTAAACTCATACAAAAACATTTTTTCAAATTAATATTATATAAATTTAGACCTTGGCTATTAAACCACGTTAAAAAAGAAAACCATGAATATAACGAAACCTCTTGCTGAGTAATATCTCTATATTGCTTTGCATAACTTGTTTTTTTAATGTTCGATATTTCTTTTAAAGACCTCTCATCTTTTAATATAAACGCTGGTGTTAATGCTGTCCCTGAAACCTTATCACAAAATAATAAGGAATTCATATCTCCAATTATTTCAATTTCATCTATTACTAATTTAGGGTTTTTTACTAACATTGCATTAATTGAGGATCGCACTAAATATAAAAACTCATGAGGATCAATAACCAAACCAACTACATCTTTGCAATTAAATTGAATATCTTTTTTTATGGTATCTATTACCTTTGCTTTACCTATTACACTAATAGTCAAAATGGCATCATTTTTATTAATTACTAGCTTTTTTATTGGATTCATTACTTTATTTTACTAAAAAAATATAAAAACAAATACTTTATTTTCAAAAAAATTTTTATTTATTGAAATAAAAAGTGTCTTCATCTTAAATTTTCATACAAATAATTAATTTTTATAAATAGAAAACAATCTACTTTCAAGCGCTTCTTTTGTTAAGTAGCGCGTCATTGTGCCAGTCTCAATCAACGAAATAACCCCATTTTCTTCTGAAACTACAATCACAATAGCATCTGACACTTCCGATATTCCAAGAGCTGCACGATGTCGTGTGCCTAGCCTGCGATCTTGAATTGGATTTTCTGTAATCGGCAAAAAACAACCCGCGGCTTTAATTTTTCCGCCTTTAATTATAACAGCGCCATCATGCGTTGGAGACCCTGGCCAAAATATAGAAGATAAAATTTCTGAGTTTAATTCTCCTTCAATTTTAATTCCAGTATCTACAACATGATTCAAATCCACAGCGCCTTCTAAAACCATAATCGCACCTATTTTCTCTTTAGATAAAAAATCTACAGACTTTAAAATTTGTTGAATTAAAGACGAAAAATCTGCTTTGTTTAAAGAAGAAGTAACCTCAAACAATTTTCCAGTAGAGCCAATTCGCTCTAAAAACTTTCGTAATTCAGGCTGAAAAATAATGACCACTACAATTAAAATTACTGTTGTAAACTTTTCTAATACCCAGTTTAAAATTGTTAAATTTAACAAAACAGAAGTTAAGTATATTAAGAAAATAATAAACACACCTTTTATCAAGTTCATTGCATGCGATTTTTTCAACCAAGAAAAAAGTCTGTAGGTGAGTAAATACACTAAAATAAAATCTATAAATTCTAGTATATGCTGAAATGAAGACGGAATTATATTGGTAAACATGACCCTATTATACACATTATTTTTAAATCTCTATATCTAATCGTGTTAAGTCCCCGTAACTCTCTCGCTTTACAATAACCTTCGCTTTTTTATTAGCGACCAACACCATAGCGGGTCTACAATTTCTATTGTAATTAGATGCCATGGAATAATTATAAGCACCTGTTGCAAAAACAATAATATAATCACCAACATTTACTTCTTCTAAAGAAATATTTTCAGCTAAAATATCACCAGATTCACAAAACTTTCCAGCAATACTATATTTCTTAGTAATCTTATTTCGTTTAATCACTGTCCCAAAAACATGTTTCGCTTGATATAAAATTGGCCTAGGGTTATCTGCCATTCCCCCATCAACAAAAAGATATGTTTTAATTCCTTCAATTTCTTTTATCGCGCCAACTTTATACAAAGTAATACCTGCAGACCCAACAATAGACCTGCCTGGCTCAAATAGCAATTTGGGCAAAGCAATTTTCTCTTGGTGACATTTTTCTTTTAATTTAAGACAAAAATCAGTAATAAACTCAGTTATTTGAAGAGGATTATCTTTATCTGAATAATAAATACCCATACCTCCGCCACAATTTAAAACCTCTAACTCAATTCCGAATTCATCTTTTATTTGTTTTATATAAGGAACTAAAATATCTATTAATTCAAAAAAAGGCGCTTTATCAAAAATTTGAGATCCTATATGACTGTGAATTCCAGCTAATTTCAATTTAGGATGATCCACTATTTTTTTTATTATCTCATAGGCCTGCTTTCGGTCTATTCCAAATTTCGAATCTAGCTGCCCTGTTCGAATATACTTGTGCGTGTGAGCATCAATTTCTGGTTTCAATCGTATTATAATTGATATTAGCTTAGCTGATGTATGTAACTTAATTATATTTTCTAGTTCTTGTAAATTATCTAACATTACCGTAACTCCATAGTCTAGAGCTAACTCAAGTTCTTCATGAGTTTTATTATTCCCATGGAAATAAATTTTTTCAGGCGAGACTTTAGCCTTAATTGCTGTATACAGCTCCCCCCCAGACGACACATCTAGAGATAGTCCTAATGAGTTTATTAATTGTGCAATAGCAATGTTTAAATTAGCTTTTCCTGCGTATAAAACCTCTGAATTAGGATAATTTTTTTTAAGAGGATCCATGAAATGCTGGCAATTTTCTTCAATTGTTTTTTGATCAAGCACATATAAAGGTGTTTTAAACTTTTCTATAAGCTGCTGAATTTTTACACCTCCGATAAAGGCGTTATTATCTATATACTTAAATGTTCTAGGTGTTTTTTGCATCGGCGTTCAAATTAATTATAATTGGTTGATGATCATCAATAACGGCGTCTTCTACCAAGCAGTATGAAATAATCATTATCTCATCTCCAACAAGCCCTTTTCTTGCAGCCGGCCCATTTAAAACAAATGACTTTGATCCTCGTGGTGCTTTTATCGCATATGTAATCAGTCTTTCTCCATTATTCAAATTAACAATTTGAACTTGCTCATTTGGTTTTATGTTTGATTGCTCTAAAATATCTAAATCAATCCCAATACTACCTTCATAAAACAAATTACTATCTGTTATTTTTGCAGATGAAATTTTGGACTTCAACATTGTTCTTATCATTATTTACCCTGCCTAATTTATTATTTATCTGTAATTAAAACGCCATTCAAATGATCATTTTCATGTTGAATTACAACGGCCAAGATTCCAGTAAAACTATTTTGAAACCGATTACCAAATTCATCAAATGCATCTACAATTACTTCTCGTTTTCTTTTTACCACTACCGTGACATCTGGAATACTTAAGCACGCCTCTTCACTGTCAAATTCGTCACCAGTTAACGAAACTCTTGGATTAACACACACTAATTTTACATTATCTACCTCTACAACAAATAATTGTTTTAATATGCCAACCTGGGGAGCTGCAAGCCCTATCCCCTTGCTCACCTTCATTGTAAGAAACATCTGATTTACTAATTCTTGTAAACCAAAATCAAAACGAGCAACTTTTGAGCATACTTGGTTTAATTTAATATTCGGTACAGTCAAAACATTTAACACAAAACTATCGCTCCAATTTTTTTTCCTATTATACTCCTAAATGCTTTTGTTTTTAATACATCGTTAAAAACACACTTAACATTGAATTTTTCATCCTTTTATAGTTAAATTATTTTCGTACTTGAAAAAACTTAAGTAACTAGAAATTTTTTGGAGAAAAAATAATGGCATCATATGGAGCTGACACAAAAGAAGATTTAATAAAAAAATATAGATTACAAGATAACGATACGGGTTCAGTTGAATTACAAATCTCACTACTAACAAAACGAATCGACACATTAGTAGAGCATTTAAAAGCAAATAAAAAAGATAGCGCAACACGATCTGGACTATTGGCACTTGTAGGCCGACGAAAACGTTTTATTAAATATTTAGGAAAATCAAATCCTGAAAGTTTAAAAGCATTATCAAAAAAATTAAAATTAAAAATAAAATAAAATTAAAAGTCATACTTAAATGTAGACTACAAAAGGAGAACCATTATGAATAATGAGTATGAAGCCTCATTGACTATAGAAGGACTTAACATATCTCTTTCATCTGGAAAATTAGCTAAGCAAGCTAATGGATCTATAGTGTTAACAACTGGGAATGTAAAAATTCTAGCAACGGCTACAATGTCTAAAGTAGCTAAAGAGGGCATTGATTTCTTGCCACTTACTGTTGAATATACAGAAAAAATGTACTCAGCAGGAAAAATCCCTGGTGGGTTTTTCAAGCGTGAAGCACGTCCGTCTACCCAAGAAACACTTATTGCAAGATTAATAGATAGACCACTTAGACCTTGTTTCCCTAAAGGATTTCATAACGAAATTCAAGTTGTAATTACTGTTTTATCTTATGATAATAAAACCAATTTAGAACCTCTTAGTATTATTGCGGCATCTGCAGCACTTAGTATTTCAGATATTCCATTTAATGGGCCTATAGGATCTGTTGTTGTGGGACAAGAAAATAACGCATTCACATTTAACCCTACAAATCCCCAACTTAAAGAAAGTGATCTTCATTTAGTTTTAGCAGGAAACAAAGAAGCGGTACTTATGGTTGAGGCCGGGGCTAAAGAATTAAGCGAAGAAACTATTATAGACGCTATCTTAAAAGGCCATGATGTTATAAAGCAAACAATTGCACTGCAAGAAGATTTAGTTTCAAAAAAAGGCAAACAAAAAGCAGAAGTTGCTCAAGAGTCTCCAGAAGTTGAAACATATAAAAATCAAATCAATACATTTCTTGGGTCTAAAATAGAAGACTTTTTATCATCATCTGCAGCAAAATCAGAAGTAGAAACGTTTTTACGAAATTTAGAAACAAGTGTAATGGATGAATTTGTTAACGAAGAAGCCGGTAACGCCTCCATTATTTCTAAAGTATATAATTCACTAAAAAAAGATAAAATTCGTGAAGTGATTATTAAAAAGAAAATAAGAGTAGACGGTAGAAAAACAGATGAAATCAGACCTTTAGCTATTGAGACAGGATTATTACCAGCTACACATGGGTCTTCTTTATTTACTAGAGGAGAAACACAAAGTTTAGGCGTCGTTACATTAGGGACTAGCGATGATGAAATGTTAATAGACAATTTAGAGCCAAAATCTAAAAGCAAATATTATTTTCACTACAACTTCCCACCATATTCAGTGGGAGAAGTTGGGTTTATGAGAACTGGACGTCGTGAATTAGGACATGGCGCCTTAGCTGAAAGAGCATTAAGCTATGTATTGCCAGATTTAAATAAAGACTTTCCTTATACGGTTAGAATAGTTTCTGAAATCCTAGAATCAAACGGGTCATCGTCGATGGCATCTGTGTGCTCTGGATCTTTAGCTTTAATGGACTGTGGAGTTCCGATTAAAGAATCTGTATCTGGTATTGCTATGGGATTATTAATGGATGGAGATGACTATATTATTCTATCAGATATTCAAGGGTTAGAAGACCATTATGGCGATATGGATTTTAAAGTTGCAGGTACTAAAAATGGAGTTACGGCATTACAACTAGATATTAAAATTGCAGGGCTATCTCAGCAAATTTTAAAAGAGGCATTATCTCAAGCAAAACAAGGCAGACATTTTATTTTAGATGAAATGAATCAGGTTATAGAAAAACCACGAGAAACATTATCTGAAAATGCGCCTAAAATTGATACTTTTTTTATTAATCCAGAAAAAGTAGGAGTGGTAATAGGACCAGGCGGAAAAATGATTCGAAAAATCGAAGAAATATCAGGCGCAACCGTTTCTGTTGCAGATGGGACTAAAGGTGAAATAACAGTAGCTGCTGTAAATCAAGAAAGTCTTACAAAAGCAAAAGATTTTATTATTGGACTAGTTAGAGATCCA
>CAXBWG010000017.1:0-13603 GCA_963979105.1 uncultured bacterium
CCATTTACTCTTTCAGTAGCATCTATTTTTTGGGAATTTAATTTTTTATTAACTTCATTAGATCTATCTTCAATTTTTATATTTGCAAGTTCTTCAGTAACTTTCTCAGTCTTATTAACTGTTACTTCATTATTCCCATTTACTCTTTCAGTAGCATCTATTTTTTGGGAATTTAATTTTTTATTAACTTTATTAGATATATCTTCAATTTTGTTTAATGAATATTGGTGACGGTTAAGTAATCTTAAAGGGCTATATTTGCCAGGGGTTATGTCTTTTTTTATTTTATTTAACTCATTTTTAAATGTGTTTAAATTTTTATTACTACCATTTTCGTAGCTTTCTATTAAATTAAGAATTTTCCCTTTTGTTTTACTTAAATCTTTAGGCTTTACTGCTTCTAAATTCTTATTCTTTGGTATTTTTTGGTCTTGTTGTAAAGAGTCTAGGAAATCATATTTGAAACTAGAAAAAAGGTTTTTATTATTGTTCACATTACTAATATTGTTCATAGGCCCCCCCTTTTAATTTTATGTTTTATAATTCGATGATTTTTTTTTATATATAGTCATAAATTTCGAATCTATATTTGCTGAAAATTGTTTAATGCTTTTTAAAAATATATTTTGTTTTAAATTAATATCGAAGCAGTATTTAAAATTTGTTTTGGATGTATTATTTTCATTATTTAAAATAATTTTGAATGTATGTTGATTGGATTTATCTTTAACGTAAAAGTTGAGCTTTTGTTTATTTAATTCTAATACAAACTTTGGTAGTTTGTTTTTTTCATTGAAGCTATATAAAATGTAATCGTTTTTGTTTAAAAGATTTTCATGAAGTTCTTCGATTAGGTGATTAATTTCTAATGAGTTTGTCATTTTTTATCCAATTTATTATTCAAATGAATTTATAAAATCGAGTTGTTCACTACTTTCAACTGCATGAGGAATAAATTTTCTAATATATGTCACTGGATTGGAAATCTTATGGTATTTTTTTAATATGCAAGCTAATACAACTCCTGTTCGTCCATTTCCTCCCATGCAATGTATCATTACTTTTCTTTTTTTTGTTTGAGCTATTTTATGTATTTGTTCACACATATCTGAAAATGAACTTGAATCCGTAGGAGCTTCGAAATCGTCTATTGGGTAGTGATGAAAATTAATTTTATGTAATTTATAGTTGTTTTCTAAATTGGTTGAAAATTCATCTTCCTGAGTTAAAACAAACACATCTGTAATATTACTTTTTGAAAAATTTAAAAATTCTAAATTATATGGCATATAAGTTCTGTAAAGATTGTAAGATTTATCAGGTATGGGAATTTCAGTTAAGTTTTTAAGTTTATTATGTTGACTTGTAGTATTTTTAATAAATAGACTTTTTAATTTATTAGTTATTTCCATTAAGTTCTCCCCTTCGTGCCCTTAAACTAATATCGTTATACCCATAATTTATTCTTTATTAAACATTTTTTAGTGAAGAGTAATTGTTTAAATGTTTTTTAATATTGAATATAGGTTTTTTAAAAACTCTTTATTTTTTTGTTAGATTTACATATTTTGTTATAAGTGCCTTAGAAAACTTTTCTAAAGAGTCTTATTTTTTTTTTTTTTAATTATGTTATATCAATATTCATATTGTTAAATGCTCCAAAAAGTATAT
Organism: uncultured bacterium; assembly: GCA_963979105.1. Lineage (GTDB taxonomy): Bacteria > Margulisbacteria > Marinamargulisbacteria > CAXBWG01. Next base: position 1,672 of record CAXBWG010000017.1, read on the forward strand.
TTTTAAGCGTAATATATAGCTTTTTGATTATTTAATTTTTTGTTGATTTTTATGGATATATAAAAGAATTGATGAAAATTTAATTATTTACCAGCTCTATATAGACATTACCTGTTTTAGATCCCGAGTTTGTACTTTTTCCTTCCCAGTAGTATTTTTTTTCCTAGTATTTCACTATTTCCAAGCAGTGATTTAGCATGATTTAAGATTTTTACTGTTGATATTGGGTCGTTAATAGATAGTATAAGGATTAAAAAAAGTTTAAATTTCATAATTTAGTTTGGTTGATTCAATAAGATTTTTTTTACGATTATACGTGATAGTTGTTGTTAAATATAAAATGATAAATGCTATTATAAACACTTGAACGAAAGCTATTGGAGAGGTTTTAAAATGTACAGTTCATCCAAAAATAGGTTTATTAATATACACAATTAAAATGTACCTAAATTCCAGGGAAACTGCTGTTGAGTATACAAATGAAATTAGTATAATAATATTGTTTTGCCACAACATTAATTTTTTATAAATGAATGCGGTGCACCAAGTGTTATTAGTTGTATAAATGTTTTTTTAACTTGTAGTAAAAACATAGATATATAGTTTTTTAACGTAAAGCCTGCAATAAAAGTAAGGCTCCACGTAATTTTAAATGTAGAATTAAATGTTGAGATTACAGACTGTTTTAACTCTATAAAAGAATCTAAATAAATAGTGTTTTGGTCTAAATAATCATGAAACTCTTTATAAAACGTTGGATTCGATGTTTTTTGTTTATGAGTATTTCTATACCGTGATTATGTAATGATTTGAATATCTTTTTAGCAAGAGTATCGGATATATAAACATAACCTTGGTCATTTGAATATGCAAAAAAAGATATTTTTAATATAACATTCATCGGTCCCAAAAGGGCCTTCGATTTCGATAGTGTCATTAATATTTACATTGAATTTTGTTGCAAATGTTTCGGAAATCAAAACATCACCTAGTTTGTTTGGTGACGATTTTATTGGGGGGTTTTAGTTTAAGACGGCAAGGGTTTTAAGTTTATAATTTAGATTATATTTAATAAAGTTCATCTAATTTATATTTAAAATAAAACCCTTTTTTATCTTTTTTTGTGTCGATATTCTTTTTTTGGGTCATGTTAATCAGAAATTCTTTTGTGTGAGCTCTAGCTGAAAAAGGGAATGTATATATAAAATCTGTTTCATTTTCTTTTAATTGATTTATGCCATCAGAGATACTTATTACTTCAAAAATATCCATGTCTTTGGCTATAGATAATTTTGTATTACATGTAGAAATAAATTTAATGGTAAAGATATACATGTTATTTATAGTTGGTATGGGTTTAAGTGTTGTACTTATAATTCTGGACATATTTGGTATATTTAGCTCGACTTCGATTTGTCTTGAACTTACTAAGTTTGAATTCGATTTTGTAATGCTACCTGTATATAAATTTAAGTTAAATATGTCTGTATAATATCCAGCAGGATGAATAATAGTGTTATCTATTGTTATAACGACTGTTTTTTTTATTTCGTCTAAGGCTTCTAGTCTGTTGAAGTTATAAATAGAAAGTACGCTTGATTGATCTACTATTCTTTGAAATGGTTGCAATTGTGTAAGTGCATCAGGAGTGTTTCGTAGCTGGTAATTTATGGTTTTATCTTTAGAGTAAAGTTGTCTAAAATATAAGCTACTTATTTCTATTGTGTTGTTTGTTTGAGTAGATAGCAGATCAAAGTATTGTGACTCATCTTTAAATTGAAGACCTCCATAGGAAAATGTTATAAATAAAGAGTCTTTTGTATCTGATAAGGGGGTAATTGTTATTGGGATTGGTGTAACTAATTCATTAGAGGAATAAAAATTTTCTGTATTATAATTAATACTTGTATCTTCTACTAGTACTCTATAACTTCCTTGTATTTGTAGAGTTAAATTAATTATAATTAATAACGCTATTAGTAGTTTGTTATTCATCTGTATCCTCTTTGCTTAGTGGACTTAAATAAATGTTACCTAAGTCTATAACCTCATTATAGGATATATTTAATGCTTTAACATGCGTGTTTTTGTAATTTTCTATTTGTAGTGTGTAGTAACCAGGATCTAGATTTGTTAGGGTTAGTTTAGAATTTTCGTCTAGGAATTCGTATTTTTTGTTTGTGTTTTTATGTAATTTTGATACTCTTACTAACGAAAACATTTCTACTGGCTCTTTTGTGGTTTTATCAAAAAATTTAGCGGTAAAAGAAAATTGTTTTTTGTCTTTAACTACCAAGTCGTAACCGTGATACCCTTTTGCTAAAATATTAAATTTTTGACTTGATTTTTTATTATTATTATTTATTTTAATATGTGTGTAACTTACTGTTTTTGCATAGGGTTTTTCATTTATAAACTCAATTGTTGAATATTTATTTTTTGAGTTATAGTTTATTTCAAATTCATTATAATAGGTTTCAAAAGAATTTAGTATATAATTGTTTTTAAAATTAGGTACGTATTGGTAAGTTGATTCATTTTTTTTGTAAACTTGGCCAACAGCAGAAAATACACCATATGAATGACTATCTGCATAAATTTTTGTGTTTTTAGGTAAAATTGGGCTTGGTTTATACAAAATAAAACCCGAATCAATTGTATTTACAATTCCTACTTGAGATGGTGTAAATGCTATTGCTGTTCGTAGCGTACTACTTAAAATATTATCTTTTTCTATCATACTTAATTTTATAAACCCATTTGTATAATCTAATGATTGATTTATACTATCTTGTTTTCGAGTTAGTTCATAACGGATGTCTTTTTGAAGATCTCTGTAGCGCATTAATGATAAGGCATCTGAGCCGGTTAATGTTGAGGACATATATATTTGTTTGTCTTTTTGATTTTTATCATATAAGTGATTTAGTCGTAATTGTGTTTTAGGCTGGCTATCTGATGAGGCAACTCCCTGAATGAGCTCGGGGGTTATTTGATGATCTTTAATATTAAAAACATATTTACCAATTAAATTTAGTGCCCAATTGTTTTTATCTGGTGTTAATGTATAACTTAATTGACTCGTAAATACAAATCCATCTTCTGCCCAATTTTGAATACTTAATTGAGTTCTGGTGTTTGATGTTTTTGAATCGTGTTGAATTGCCATTGTATAATTTGCAATGTCGTTTGTGTTTTTATTGTTATTAAAAAATAATCTGCTAATAACATTTGATTTCTTTTTTTCTTCGGTTTCTTGATCTATATTTAGTTCATAGGCAGGGGCAATTTCATTACCTTCGGAATTTTTAATGGTTATATTTGAATTTAGTTTTTGTTTATTGCTTGAATAGCTAAAATCAGTTTCACGAGAGTAGCCACGTTTGTTTGTTTTAATTTGATTTAATCGTAGGGTAGTAATGGTTTGTTCTGTATCTGATTCATAATTTGTACCACCAGATAAATAATAATCTTTATAGAGTCTAAATGCTTTAATAAATAAGCCTATTCCTAAATTTGTTGAGTCTTGATTTTGTTTTAATGCAAGTTTTGTTTCGTAATAGGTGTTGTTAAAGTTTACACTATGCTCTGCTTGTAAAAATTTTTCTTTTACGGGATTAGTATAAGATCTTTCAGGAATATAGGTTATTGCAGATTGCATTGAGGATATTAAGTATTTTTTAAGCCAGTTTGGAATATAGTAACTATTATTAAATTTTAATCCAGCTACACTTTTATTTTGGCTAAACGAATAATCATGTAATAAGGAAAAACTGGTTAGCCCTAATGGGTTTGCTAGAATTGTTGAATAGGCCTGGTATAGTTCATTGCTAAATATCATTGCAGAATAATTTAGTGCCAAGCTATTAGATAGCCCGTATTTATAGTTTATTAGTGCAGATAAATTTGTGTATTTAACTGTGTTAAAGTGTTTATCTGTTAGTCCTAGTTGAAATGCGAATGAAGACTTTTTTGGAGCTAAGGATTTACTGTTGTATATGGTGTAATGATATTGTTTTAAGGTGTTATCTTCTATATTAAACCAAATATCGTTTCGATATGAAGGGAGTGGAATATGAATAAATTTATATTTTCCTGGGTAATGATATTTTTCGTAGATTTTTGTAGAATTTACAATGATTTGTATTTTACTGTAATGTTTAATATCGATTTCAATTAGATTTTCTTTTTTTATTAAACTACTTTTTTTATGTGTATCAAACAGCGTTATTCCTGCAATACTTGAATTATTTGATTGGGTTAAATAGATTAAGTTTTCGGGCATAAATATAGGTGAAATTCCAAGTTTTAAACCTAGAAACTTTGAATAAATATTTTTATTAAAATCTAGTTGATTTAGTGTTGAGGTATCTTTAATTTTTCCGTTATATAAAATGGCGCCTTTGTTTAATCCTAATGCCCCTTTAAATAATAATGTTTCTTCTGTTTGTTTGTTTTGATTAAAATCATAGTCGTTTTTATAGGCAAAGTTTGTATAGTTACTAAATAATGTCGGGTAAACAATGTTTTTAGGTAAGGCTTGTTTGGCGAGCCTTATATTTGGATTTAGATCTATTTTTACAGTTATCCCAAAATGATAGGGTAGGGTTATACTCATTGATTTTTTTATTAAATTAGTGTCAATGCCTAGATCTAGTTTTTTTAAATCACTAGGCGATATTTCAGATGGAGTTAATTCATTTTTAAAGAAACTTCGATGTTTTGGTTTTATTATAATTTGAAATAGTAAATTAAAAAAATCGTCTGTTTTAATAAATACAGTTTCAGACATATTTAAATATTCAATAGGTAATGTTCCTAGATAAGTTCCGTTTACACTTAGCTCTAGAGAGCTCTCAATACGTTTTTCCACGAGTTTTTCTCCAAATACTTCTAAATATAACTGTTCGTATTCAGTTAGGGTATTACAAAGTAGTGGTGAGCATAAAATTACTACCCAACATATAATTATTAACAATAGGCGGAAAACCATATTGTAGCTATTCCCATTAAATAGGGATTTAAAACTAAAAACTTAGTATTTTACAGACTTAATTTTTGCTTCTTTTTTTATTTTTTCAGGCCACAAAATAGTTGTTGTAACTTTTTTGTTAGGAAATATCATAAAGTAATCATCAGTAAACATTTGTGGCGTTACTTTAAACGATCCTTTTGTTGTTTTAATTTTAAGATTAAGATTTTTTGATTTATATAGTGTGTTTCCTGTGTTTTCAAACGTGATAGCTATAGATTGAGTGTCGGTAGACATAATTTTTTCAGCAGAAATTAGTAGTTTTGATTTTAGTTTTTTGCTTTTAAGGTAAATTATTTTTTCATAACTTGTTAAAAATGTTATATTTATAAAGTCATCAGACTCTTTAACTTTTTTTGGCGCATAAGGAACTGTTTTAAAATAAAATATACGTTCTTGTGTTAATTTAGGGCCTTTATAATGAATTGTAATTAACTTTTCTTGATTTGGCATTACAATAACTTTTTGAGGATATATTGCAAAGTCATTAGATTCTTTTTTAAATGTTTGAAGGTTGTTTTGGGTGGGAAGAAGTTCAAGCATTTTAAATTCTAAAATGGCAGGTTCAGCTTTTGTATTCGAAATAACGGCGGTTAGTGTTTTTGAACTTGAATTAACGTATAATTCTCCAGTAGATAAGCTAGCTGTATAGCTATAACTAAGTGAAGAAAAAAGTATAACTAAATAAATAAAGATTAGTTTAAAATTTATTTTTTTGGAAAACATATTTATAAATATAACATAGTTTTTATAGTTGTAACTAACTATTTATTGTATAAGGATTATAAATATGTAAATACTCCAGTAAAAAAATTTTACTGGAGTATTTTTTACAACTTTAGATATTTATCAAATACTAATTTAGTTATCTGCTATTGTTATCGTTAATGTTGTAATATACCTTATAGTTCCTGCCGTGTTTTGTAAAAATTGCGTTGTTTTATCGCTAGCTACTATCATTTTTACGGCTAATATAGATCCAATTGTTCCAGATTGTGGATCATCTATCACTAAACATTTTTTTTCATCAGCGCTTGATCCATCAAGGTCTACTCCAAATGTATAATCATCATATGATGCGTTAACTGTAGTACTATTAGTACTTGCACCGCTATCATCATTATCAGAAGCATTAGCTGGTGTGCTAAATACAGGAGGGTTTGTTCCTCCTCCGCAAGCTAGTGTAAATGCAATATGATCCCCAGCAGATTGAGCTACTCCAGCTGTGGTTACAGGATCTAGAAAATAATCATTTGTATTACTGTTAAAATCAGAACCGTCATCATTGTCTGCAATTGAAACTGTAAATCCATCAATATGGTTATTATCGATTTCGATAGTCATAATAGTGGATCCGATTGCTGTTCCAGCAGCCAGTTGTGTTTGTGTTAGCTGTGTAAGTTCAGCTGATGTGGTTATGTTTATACTTGAAATTAATGCGGCACTAGCTGTTGGAACTAGGGTTGCTGCATAAGAATATGTTGATAATCCTAATAATATACATATTAAGTAAATAATATTTTTGCTAATGTCCCTCCCTATATTAATTTAGTTTTTGTTTGTTTTTTATTTTTTAAGTTTAAAGTTTCCGTGCTTCCTCCTTTGATGCTATTTTAAAGGTCGACTTGTGTTATTGTTATTGTGTCAGTGTAATTTTTATCTGCAAGTAATGTTGGAATTTTGTTTGGAGATGAAGTATCAAGAGTAATGTTTATTTGAAAGGGTAGTTCTGAGGTGGCCGCTGTTGCTCTAGTTAGATTTGTAGATACTCCTTTTATACATATTGAAGATTGCGCTGTTTGGCTATAGGTTTGATAACTATTATTATAAATTGAGTCTGCGTTACTGGTATTTACACTACAATTTAGATTATAGGCAAGTCTATTATTATAATCAGAACTAGAATCTTGGTCTGTAAGTAGATAGTTTTTGCCACTATAATAATTGTTAGTTTCTATAAATATATTAAATCCATCTGGCGAATTATTATTTATTTTTCCAGTTATTAATGTTTGTGTTACAGGATTATTGCCACTATCGACTAAATCATGTGTGCTTACATCTTGTAGATTAGTTTGACTAAAAGATAAAAGGTTAGGTTTTGCTTCGTTAAATTCTGCAGATAAATTGCTGTAACTGCTTATATGTGCTTTTACATTTACAGTAACACTAGATTGCGCTACTAAAATCATGGAAAACATGAAAAATAAACATAAATTAATTGTAAATATTATCATTTTATTATTTTGCCTCTTATATATATAGTTCCGTTTACTCTTGGTGATAAAACATCGAAAATTCTTAATATGTTTTTTATGTCTATTAAAATTGTTTTATTTTTGTTGTTTTTTTTGTGTTTTTTTTGGTGATTGAAATAAATAAATTTGAAAAATTCAGTAATAGTTTTAATATTAATTTATATGATTCATTTAAAATTATTTTTTTATAGTTTTGTTTTTTTTATTTTTACTAGTAGCGCACTAGCCGATACTACATTAAATGTTACCACTTTAGTTGATACAATTCTTGAATCACAGGGGCATTACCAGTTAGTAAGTTCTCCTGTTCAGGGAGTTAGCAGTTTAGGGGTTTATTCATTAAGATTACAGTCTGATAATTCTAATGTGGTTAAAATTAATGTTAATTCTAATTTTTTAGGGTCTATGCGATTAAATTCAGAGGTTTATGATGGTTATAATTTAACCTATTCAATAGTGGCTCAATTAAACAGTTCTGTTACGTCGAGTTTAACAGGTACTTTATCGATTGAAAATAGTGTGAATTTAGCTCAAAGTAATGCACTTTTATTAACTATTACAAATCCAACAGAACCTATAGATGCTACTTTTTATATTAAATTAAGTATTTCAGTAGCCGAATTTAAGTCGGCTTTTCGCTCTGAAAATAGTAATTTTTCAGATGTGTTAGAGTTTGTTTCAATAGAGTTAGATTAAGCTTATATTTTTTGAATTATTTTAGTTTAAACTATTTTTATTTAGGGTATAACAGGTATAGTTTCTTAAATATAATTAACTTTTGGAATTTATTATGAATTATTTTTGTATTATTTTGTCTGTATTAGTATTATTTTTTAATAGTAGTTTTTATGCAGTAACTGTTTCAGATAAATCTGTTTATTATTCTGATGATAAATTTTCTATTAATAAAAATTTAGTTGAACGACTTGATATATCGCAAATTGAATCTAATATGCTTGAAATTTTATTGCAGTTAATGTTGCAAGGGCAACAATACTTTGAATTGGGTTTATATCAGGATGCATTAGATTCGTTTACTCAATTAAATAGAGTGTCTCCAAATAATTCACACGTATTATATTATATGGCGGTATCTGAAAAAAAATTAGGTAGATTAAATGATGCCAAAAAATATTATAATTTAGCTGTAAAATATGATGTTGAGTTTAATCAATTCGATTATGTTTTTTATCCAGAACGTTTAGAAAAAGGATTTTCTAAAAATAAGTTAAACGAACAACTTCAAAAAGATAGTTTTAAGTTAAATAAAATTCGAGTGGATAATACTAAGCTAATTAATGATTCTAATTTAAATATAGATTTAAGTGAGTTTTGGTTTAAAGATGATTTTTTAAACTCTCAAAAAATAAACTATTTAATTAAACATAAACATGTTAATTCAAATCGGCCTATAACACGACAAGAGTTTATAAAATATGCGTATGCCTTTTTTGATTTTAAAACTATAGATTTAGATCAGATGACGTTTTCTAATAACATTAAATTATTTCAAGAAAAAAGTAAGGTAAATAAGTTTATAAATAATAATAAAAAATTATTTACATTATATTCAACTCAATCTCGTTTTTTAATTTCAGATCTTAAAAAGAGTGATGATAGTTTTTTATTTGTACAGTTGTTATTAAAAAAAGGGGTTTTTTGGTTGCTGCGTAATAATTATTATTATCCACATAAACAAATGAAACGTATAGACGCTGTTGTTATTATTGTGAGGTATTTAAATTTAAAAAATGAATTAATTTTGAATTCTAATGTTAAGTTACCTTATAAAGATATTAAGCGGTCTTATTGGGGTAGGAAATATATAGAAATTGCGTATCAAAATGATCTTATATTAACGTCTGAAAAATTTTATCCAGATAGACTTATAACCAAATCTGAATTATTTTCGTTGTTTTTTAAATTGCCTACTATTAAAAATAGGTTTGGATTATTTATAAATGAAGATACTAGCATAGATTCTGTTTCGGAATCTCAATACATAGTTACGACTAATATAAATACAGATGCTGGAGTTGATAATTTAAATAATATTGCTGTTAAACAAGAAACTATTAAATCTACAGTTAAATTAGAGGGGTCTCAGAATGTAATAGAAGAGTCTTCTCATGCAATAGGTTCAATGCCACATGATACGTTAAATGAGAAAGTGATTAATAATGAATCTAGTAATGCTAAGCTAGTACAACTTGATAGGGGTTCTGCTACACAGAATATTAAATCTGAAACTGATTTGTCTTTGATTAATCAACCTGTTTTTGTTGATTTAGATAATCATTGGTTTAAAATTACGGCCTTACAACTGCAACAGATGAATTATTTAGAGGCTAAAGAGTTTTTTGAGCCAAAAAAAATAATGACTCGTTTAGATTTTATTAATTATATAAGATCGTTTTTTGACTTGGAAAATTTAAATTCTGATTTAATGAAAGTGTCTAATAATACTAATTATTTTAAAGAAAATAGTAAAGTTAATAGATTTATAAAACGTAATAAACAAAAACTTTTCCCTTTAGCTAGTAGCCCTTTTTTAATTACAGATTTTAATAAAGATGATCCTAATTATTTATTTGTTGATTCTGTATTAAAAACGGGTATTTTTTGGTTGTTTTCTGATAATTATTTTTATCCTAAAAATAAAATGAAACTAATAGATGTGATTGTTATTATAGTTCGGTATTTGAATTTTAAAAATGAATTAATATTAAATTCAAATGTGGAATTTCCGTATAAAGATATTAAAAAATCGTATTGGGGAAGACGCTATATTGAAATTGCATATGAAAATAATTTAATTTCAAAAAATAACTATTTTTATCCAAATAGAATTATAACAAAAGCCGAACTTATTGCATTACTTGCTAAATTACCAACTATTCAAAAAAAACTAGCTAAAGTAAGTTTAGTACAGTCGTCTAGTTTAATACCTAATAGTGGTGGCAATATTCATGATTAATTTGCATTTTATTTATAATCGGGTTTTGGTGTTATTGTTTTGTAGTTTTTGTTTAACTCAACTGTTATTTGGGTTAAGTAATGAATTAAAAGTATATCCAAATTCTGTGTTGGTGAGCCCTATGGCTATGAAAAATAGAACAGGGCAGCTTAATTGGTCTATTTCTACAGTTGCTGCATATACGGCTAATGGTGCTTTAAATAGTGCGCTAAATTATTCGTTTTCGCCAGATTTTAATATAGTAGCCTCTGTTGTAGATCAAGAAAACTATTCAATGCATTTATATGCTAATTTATTTAGTATGGATTATGAAAAAATGGTACTTAATGTAGGGTCTGGTATAACAAATATGTATAATTCTAGTGACTCTACATTAAGCAATGTACAGTTAGGGACATATTTAGTTTCGTCTATTACATATCTAAATAATTTTAACTTTAATACAGGTTTTGGTCATCGGATTTTTGAAAAGTTAGGTAGTTCTGATTATGCTAGAAATACATTGTTTTTTAGTGGGTCTTATCGTTTTAATTATTGTAATGTGTATTTAGAATATCTTGAAAGCAGGCTAAATATGGGGGTTTCAGCTAAGTTATCTCCTTCTATAGATATATATTTGGCTCGATTGCAAAATTCTAGTTCAGATAGCGCGTATGTTATTGGCTTAGAAAAGTCTTTTAATTTAATTGATACACTATATTTGGAAGCAGAAACTACAAATGAGTTTTTAAAGAGTCCTAGTCATTTAAAAAATGGTAATTTATCTTATAATCAATATGATTTATTTAAAATGAAACTCCTTCAGAAAACCACTCTTTCGGTGGAATCGTATATGGATCTTAAAGATTATGAAAACGCTATTGTTATTTTAAAACATGCTGTACAAAAATTTCCAAATAATCACTATTTTCATATTAAACTGGCTCAATCTTATTTTGAATTAGGACAGTTAGATTTGTTTCGTGCTCAGGTAAAAAATATGTTAAGTTTTAATCTCTATTCTCGTGATTATTATAGCTTGTCTGAACCCGCCTTTGATTATATAAAAAAAGACATGTTATTAGCATTTAATAACGCAGAGTCGTTTAAGTTTGTTACAGATACCTATGATAGTTTAGTGTTAAATACGTTAACTGTTATAGATGATCATGATTCTATGCAAGATATTGAAGGTCTTGCAAACCTGTATCGACAATTATTATTACTTTCTCCATTTAAAATAGATTACTACACAAAATGTATTACCTATTATTTACAATTAAATAAAATTAATGATGCTGTGGAGATTTTTAATAAAGCAGAGTTGTATTTTTCTGACTATGAAAAATATAAGCCTATATTAGAGTTATATAGAACAGAGCTAAATACCTACTTAAAGAATCGTTAGAATAGTAACGATAGTTTTAAATTATGTGTTAGTAACGGGCTATTTCCTAGAGTAGAACTTAGCTCTTCTCCGAAATAGGCATAATCAAACTTGATAAGAAAAAAGTTAAGTGAAAAGCCGCCAACAATAAATCCTTGGTTAATTCCCCCTCTTAATTTTAAGAAGTGGTATAAGTTTTTTTCAAATCCCATATGAAATCGTTTAAACGAGTTTTGTGTTGGTGCAACTATGTCGTAATCTGTTGCAAAAATTACTTTTCTTAATATAGGTAACTTAAT